>NZ_JBSSDI010000013.1:0-71973 GCF_054060575.1 Thermostichus sp. MS-CIW-15
ACAACTCTTTGCCGCAAATCCAAAGAATGAGTCGGCATTCCTTTCTCTCCTTCCTCTTGAATACCTGTACCCTATTTTAAATTAAAAGGCTGTACTTTTCGTCGGGGAAAGAGAATCGGCTCATCAGGGCACTGTCAATCGGCAGCGAGCTTGCTATTATACATTGACCTCACTGAATCCATTTTTTGTGCTCTTGGATACAGAGATCCCATCTGTCCCGGTAACGGGAGGGATCGCTTGGCGGAGCTGCGCTCGGCAAACCTGGCTTACTGCCTCTTGGCTTAGTTGCCGGCCAGATCTTTGCGGAAGCTCTGTAAGAGTGTTAAGAATGATTACACTAGTCTGTCATCCTCTCAGTTTTCCCACTTGTCCTTCTCAGCGCTGTGAAACGACTATGCTAGATCCCATTCCCCCTCCTGTCCTTGAAGAATACCTGTTGGAAGCGGGCATCATTGACCGCTCGCAGCTGAGCTTGGCCAAAAAGCTGCAGCATCGCCAGCAGGGGCCGCTGCTGATGATCCTTTTGGAGCTGAGTTTCATCGATCTCGAGCAGCTCAGGCGCCTTCTGGATTTGGGCCGCACCTACGACCATGCTCCAAACGCTGGATAGCCTTGAGCCCGATTGGCAACAGCATCTGGCCCGCTGGTCTGCGGCTGGGCAGGGATCCCTGCTGCTGAAAAGTTGCGGGAAGAAGGATCCGGCGGAGCTGCGTCGTTTTTTACAGCAGGTCTGCGCCCCTGTCCAAGCGTTGACCTTGCTCACAGAAGACTTGCAGATAGTGGGCGGCCCCCTGACGCTGCAAAGCTGGGATCCGCAGGCCACAGGCTCTTTTGCCCATCTTTATCTGGAGCGCTCTGCGTCTGCACAGCACCTCAGCCGCTTGGCGGCAATTGTGGCTCAGTTGCGCGCCCCCGACGGCTGTCCTTGGGATCGCGCCCAAACGCCTGAGTCGCTCACTCCCTATATCCTCGAAGAAGCCTACGAGACGGTGGCGGCCATTCGGGCCGGGGATCCGGCAGCGATTGCCGAAGAGCTGGGGGATCTGTTGCTGCAGGTGGTGTTGCAATCCCAGATCTTTGCCGAGCGAAACCACTTCGACCTGGAAACTGTAGCCGCGCGGATTGCCGATAAGCTGATCCGCCGTCACCCCCATGTATTTGGGGAGGCTCCGCAGTCAGATAGTTCCAGCCTTTCTGAGTTGCACCGCTCCTGGGAAGACATCAAGCAGAAGGAACAGCCGCAGCAAACCCTCGGCCAGAAACTGCTCCACTACGCCGAAAGTTTGCCCCCCCTGATGGCCGCCCTGAAGATCTCCCAAAAGGTGGTGGGAGCAGGATTTGAGTGGCCGACGGTGGAGGGGATCTGGGCCAAGGTGCGCGAGGAAGAGGCCGAACTGCGCCGAGAGCTGGAACGGGATCCCCCTGACCCGGCGCGACAAGAAGCCGAGTTGGGGGATCTGCTGTTTGCTCTGGTCAATTTGGGCCGTTGGTATGGGCTGGATGCCGCACAGGCCTTGACCCAAACCAACCTGCGCTTTGCCCGCCGCTTTTTGCGCCTGGAAGAGCTGGCGCGGCAACCAGCAGAAGCGGCATTGCCTAGCAGCGGCCAAGCCTCCCCTCTCCAAAGACTCACCCTCGCGGAGTTAGAGGCCCTCTGGCAACAGGCAAAGCAGGAGCACCCCTAATCCCTTCATCTAGAAACCGCAGGAGACCCGCCCTGTACCCCCCTATATCCCCTCCGTATACGGGGGGAGTGGGGGGCCGGGGGCCGGGCCGGTCAGGGCTGGGAGGAATGCGTTCCCATAAGGTACAGTAACAGTATGACCCAAACCCTGACTATCTCCTGCAAGCTCAAGGTGTCTGAGGCGCAGGCCGCCAAGTTGGATGCGACTCTGGACGCCTTTGCGCAGGCACTGAACTGGGTCAACCAAAGCACACCAGAGAAAGTCGTTAACGCAGTCAAACTCCATTCCCTTTGCTATTACGAGATACGCGCTCGCTTTGGGTTATCCAGTAATCTGGCGGGGCAGGTATGCAGGCGGGTGGCGGGGTCGCGCAAGGTTGCCAAGCAAAAGAACCGTCCAGTCAAGGCGTTCAAGGCGGGCTTCGTCACCTACGATGCCCGCATCTTCTCGTTCCGTGAAAAAGACTGGACGGTATCGCTAACTACGGTTGAGGGGCAGGAACGGTTTGAGCTGGCCATGGGTAACTACCAACGGGGCATGCTGGCCGGCACCCACCCAAAAGCGGCCACCCTGGTCAAACGGCAGGACGGTTCCTACTACATCCAGATTTGCGTCGAGCATGACCTGCCGGAGCCCCAGAACACCCCCAAGGCGATTGGAGTGGACTTGGGCAGAACAGATATTGCACACACCTCAGAGGGGGATAACTGGAGTGGACAGCAGTTGAGCCGGGTCAGAGACCACTACTCCCGGTTGAGAGCGGTTCTCCAACGCAAGGCCAGTAAGGGCACAAGGTCTAGTCGGCGGCGGTGCCGGCAGCTCTTGCAACGGTTGTCTGGCCGGGAGAGACGCTTCCAAACCTGGGTTAATCACTGCATCTCCAAAGCGATTGTGTCGAGGGTGCAGGCAACCCACAGCTTTATTGCCTTGGAAGACCTGACCGGGATCCGGGAGCGTGTCAACCAACAGCCGCGTAGCAAGACGGAGCGCCGGCGGTCGAATAGTTGGGCGTTCTACCAGTTGCGGCAGTTTGTGCAGTACAAGGCAGCAAGAGCAGGGATCCGGGTTGTGTTGGTGCCGCCTGCCTACAGCTCACAGACCTGCCACCAGTGCCTGTGGATTGGGCAACGGGAAAGGAAGCGCTTCCGTTGTGTCAACCCGGCTTGTGGTTGGGAAGGGGACGCAGACTACAACGGGGCAAATGTAATTGCGCTTTTGGGGGCTGCTGTAAACCAGCCCCCCTCAATCCCCCCGCCCCCCTGCCCCCCGTATACGGGGGGAGTGGGGGGCAGGGGCAGGGGGCTGGAAGGGGGGCGGTCGGAGCCGGGTAGTTTACTTATGTCTGAACCGGGAGACCTGCCCGCGGGATCCCTCAGCGATTGTTAGGCAAATTCTGGATGGGAACGACCAGCTCTTGCACAGGCAGAGCCAGCGGTTGGGCGGTATCGCCGATCAAGGAGCTGGATGGCACAGGAGGAGAAGAGGCTGGAACCTCGCCGACGGGGCGCAGTTGCCAGCGGATGATCTGCTCGCCGCGGTAAAAGGTCACCAGCAACTGATCCCCTTGCGGTTGGATCTGCCAGGTGCCGTCGCCGCTGGTAACCGAAATCTGCCCGCCGGAAAAGGGCGCATCCAACGCCGGCCCCGACTGCGTCCAAATGCGTCCGCCACCGGTTTCCAGAACCAGTTGCACCGTGGCCCCTTGCCCCTGACCGCTCAAGATCTGGCCAGTGCCACTCCAAACTTGGGTCTCTGTCTGAGCCACGGCGGGCTGCCCAAGCTGTAGAGCCATGAGCAACAGCCCTGCCCAGCTCCCCTGAGCTCGTAGTGCCCTCCTCCAACCAGGAGAGAGGAAAGAATAGCGAGAGAAAAAGGCCATTGCACTCACGTCAGTACCACACGCCGCGATAGAACTGAAACACAGCAGAGCGGGAGGAAGCTCGAGGAAGCAATTTTTTACACTGTCCCTCTCACAGTCTATCGAAACCGTCGGGATCCCTTCGCGTTCTCTTGGGCTTGGGTTGAGCTGGCTGCCGGGATCCTCAGTTGTCCTGATCCCAATTTAGGCAATCCCCGCCCCCCCAGACAGGCTGCAACCTGAGCCTCTGGCTGCGGGGATTCCTAGCAACCGCTTCGCCAATGCGCAGAGCCAAGTCCGAAACCATAACTCAAAGATGGCAATGTTGTTATTTCGATTTAGACTGAGGCACTGCGCCCGCCCCGTTTCCTCTTTTGAGGGAGTCGTGGGGGCTTTTCCTTTCTAGGATCGATGTCTCCTCTCAATTGAGATGAGATTAAGAATTGCTGCGATCCAGAGTTGCAGGGGAGTCTGCTGACAGCTCTTCAACGCAGAGAAAGGAAGCGCTCCAGGGCTGCCACCATCGCCGGTGGCCAACGACGGACGGTTTTCACCCACTCCAGGTCGGCATAGCGGGGATCCAGCCCTTGCACAGCCACCCATTGGCTTTCTGCTTCTCCCTGCCGGCCTTGCACCCAAAGAACAGCGCTGAGGGCAGCCCGCATATCCGGGAACTTCGGGTACTTGCGCACCAAAGCCCGCATCAGGCGCAAGGCAGCTTCCGTTTCTCCCACCTGATAAAGGCAGAGGGCGTAGTTGGCCTGGGCAAAGGCGTAGTCAGGAGCCAGCTCCGTGGCGCGACGGTAATCGGCCAGGGCCTGCTGCCACTCTCCCAGCGCTGCCTCGGCATTGCCCCGGTTGTTGTAGGCTGCCGCATCGTTGGGATCCAACTGCAACACCCGCTCGTAATCGGCAATGGCCTCCTGCCAGCGCCCTAGCCCCTCCAAAGCCGTCCCCCGATTTAGATAGGGATCTGGTGCGTTGGGAGCCAGGCGAATGGCCTCAGCATAGTCCTCCAAAGCCTCCTGCAAGCGGTTCTGGCTGACGCGGGCGTTGCCTCGGTTGCTCCACAGGGCCGGGTTGTCGGGCTGGCGCTGCAACAATTGGCTCCAAAAGGCCTCTGCCCGGGCAAAATCTCCCCGGTTGGTGGCAGCAAAGGCTTCCTCAAACAGCCGGTCAATCTCAGGATCGATCTTGGCACTCGCCGCCGCTGCCCCATTCGCTGACTCAGATCCAAGGGGGATCCCAAGCCAAAGCAGCACCAACAGCAGGGCAGCTAAAAGAGGGGATACTCTTGCCTTCATCGCCATTGCCAGTTGGCTCACTAGGTAGATGCTCCCCCATCTTAAGCCGCCGCCCCAGGCTTAGTTGTTCATCTCCCGTTCCAGCTTGGCCAGCGCGATCTGGCTTTCCAGGCGAGAAATGCCTTCGCGGAGGGTTGCCGCCTGCGCTTCAACTTCATCCAAAGATTTGCGAACCGCCTCTGCAGCACTCATGTGTTGGTTCCGCTGCACCAAAGCCTGGCGCGCCAGCTCGTCCTGGTCATGTTGGCTGGCCTTTTGGGCTCTGACAAACCAATCCTCGGCCTTTTGCAGCAGTTGATCGTACTGCCGTTCCAGTTGCTTGCGGCTGGCCAGCGTTGTGGCCAGGCTGCGCTGCAGTTGTTTGAGATCCCGCTCCATCTGGCGGATGCTCACCCTCTGCCGGCTGGGCTTTCTCCACAGCAGCTTGCTCAAGCCCACCATCACCACCGCGGTGGCAATGCCCACGCCCGCAGCCGCTGCCGGGTTTTCCCGCAGGAAGGAGCCGTCCAAAACGTTGGATCCCGCAAAGGCTGAGGTTTGCGCGGCTGTCTCCCGAAACTCCCAGGGCATCACCGGATTGCGTTGCTGCCAAAAACCTCGTCGCGCCGCCTGGGCCAATTCTTGAGCTTCCAAGTAGCGCTCCCGGTTGGCCCCGTACAAAAAGCGCTCATAAACCACCGCCTGCCCCTGGCGCAACATCTCCAAATTCACCAAACCCTCGGCGTTGTACACCTGGGCAATGTGCAGCCCTTCTGGCGTGACGTAGAGAGTATCCACCTGCACCAGGGATCCCGGCGGCAGCAGGCTTTGCAAAGCTTCCTGCGAGAGCCGCCCCCAGCGCCCTTGCGTCAGCTCTGGGGCATCCACATAGGCAAGACGAAAACGGGTTGGCCTGCCGTTCAAGTCTGCCCAAAAGGTGTCCCCATCCACCACCGACCGTACTCGCGCTGTCCCAGAAGATTGGGCCGCTGCAGGGAGGACAAACCAACTGCCCGAAAGGACAGCCGCCATCATCAGGAGAGAAGTTCTTGAGGCCATGGGGATCACTCCTATTGTGCAGAACAACAAAAGTTAAGAAATAATAAGAAATGGGGAAGCTGCGGGAACTTACCGAAAGCCTGGAGCGTCTTCACGAACCGGAAGCAAGAACGATAGCCGCCCCTTCTTCGAGGAGAGGCAGCGGGAGCAACACTTCGCTTGCGCCAGAGAGAGCAGATTCTCTGACGCAGGGATCGGTCCTGTGAAGAAGACGGCTTCCAGGATGACAATTTGGGTTAGAGTTTAGCTCACCTCTTGGGGCAACGTCACAGCCCTAGAGCGCAATCTTTGCCCAGTTAGGGGATTGGAATTACAGGCGCAAGCGGTAGGGCTCTTCCTCGGGAAAATCGGGCAGAGGAGGTGGGAGAATCTCGATCTCGCCGGTGGGCAGCGTCCGCAGCACCGTCCCCAATTGGGTCAGTTGTTCCAGAACAAACTGGCGGGTATCCCGGTCGCTGGTGGCATTGAACACGCTCAGCCAGACATCGAAGCGGGAACGGCGGCTGAGGGGGCTGCGGGCGATGTTGTCCCCCAGTTGGCGAAAGTCGTCGCCGGGCAGGCCCACCTGTTCCCGCCAGGCGGCAGCTTGGTAGTAGTCGCGGCGGCCCGCTTCCGCATCCCCCAAAAACATGAAGTTGATCAAGGCGCGATCCACGTAGAGCCGCCAGGCGTCGGGATTGTTTTGGGGGTTAAACTGCTGCAGGCCGCGATCCAAAATCTCGACAGCTTTTTCCGGCTGGCCGGCCCGATAGGCCAACACCAAGCTAGACAGCCGGTAGCCCAAGAAAAAGTTGGGATCCAGTCGCAGCATGTGGTCGAAGTACTCGTAGGCGAGGCCGTAGCCGGTTTGGGCACGAGCAGGGGCGTCGCCGTAGTACTGGATCAGCTCCAGCCACAGCCAGGAGGCGCCCAGGTTGCGGTAGCCCAGCCAGCCCAGGGTGGTGGCCAGGGCGATGTTGCGGTTTTTGCGGGCCTCGGCATTTTCCAGGGCCTCTAGGTTGATCCGCTCCAGCATCGGCACCTGCAGCCGCACCACCAGGATCCCGCACAGCAGCGCCCCGCCCACGGCGGCCAGGGTGCCTGCCAGGGAGAAACGGGAGCGGCGACGGGGCAAAGCAGCAGCAGTCATAGCCAGTTCTGAGCGGATCCCTCAACGGCTACACTCAATCATAAATTCATCCTGCCTTTGCATCGACCGCTCTCTCGCTCTCTGTTGAGCTTTTCCTCTGCGTATGACCAGATCCGCCCTCTCGGCTGCAGACCGGGCCCTCAGCCTCTACGAGGCTCTGCCCTACCCCAACGTGCCCCTCTCGCAGTCGGCCCGCAATGCCCTGGGGGAGATGTTCAAGATGAGCTATACCACCGCCCAGTACCTACGCACCCACGCCCTCGTCCCGTCCGAGGGCAAGGTGATGCTCAACGCCGGCTGTGGCTCCGGCTGGGAGACGCTGATGATGGCGGAGGCCAATCCGGGCGCCCAGATCGTGGCCTGTGATCTGTCGCCGGCTTCGGTCAAGCTCACCGAGGAACGCCTGCGGCACCACGGCTTCACCGATGTCCAGTGCTACGTCCTCAACGTGCTGGAGCTGGATCGCCTGGGGATCCAGTTCGATTTCATCAGCCTGAACGATGTTTTGTATTTGTTGGCGGATCCCACTGAGGGCTTGCGGGCGATGAAAAAAGTCCTCAAGCCCGAGGGCATCATTCGCGCCAATCTCCACAGCCGCCGCCAACGCCAGGTGTTTCTCCGCCTGCAGGCAGCTTTGCAAAAGGTGGGGCAATTCGACGTCCCGCCGGCGGTGGGGGCGCAACATGTGCGGGAGTTCATGGGATCCCTGCAGGAAGAGGTGGCCAAGGCGGTGCTGTGGAACCCGGCCAGCTATACCGAAGATGCCGCCATCATGAACAACTATCTGCTCTCCAACGACAAGGGATTCACGATCCCCGAGGTGTTTGGCATGTTGCAGCAGGCGGGGTTGGGCTTTTTAAGCCTGGTGGATATGCCCGACTGGTCGCTGGAGTCTCTCTTTAAGCAAGTGCCGGAGTTTGTGCAGCAACGGCTGGAAACCCTCAGCGTCATGGAGCGGCTGCACCTCTACGAGCTGATCCGGCCTGCCCATCGCCTCATCGACTTTTGGGCCGAGCACGCCGGCTCTTCCCTGGTGCTACCTTGGACGGATGCAGATTGGTTGGCGGGATCCGTGCAATTCAACCCCCTGCTGATGGACAACGCTCGCTTCCACCAGGAGTACAACAAGGCCCTGCAAGAGAACTGCACCTACGAAATGCAGTGGACAGGGGCCACCCACGGGCGGATCCGCATCCCTGCCGAGAAGGTGAAATGGCTGGCCCCGCTGCTGCAGGGGCCAACTCCGGTGGCAAAGCTGATTCAGCGGGTCGTCGAGTTGGGATCCCTGACGGAAGAACAGGCAACTGACGAGGTGCTGACCTTCCTGACGGCGTTGGAAGACTTTCTATTCGTCATGCTGCAGTAGAGCCGTTTTCCCGTTCCCGACCAATCCCAACTCCCCTCTCCCTCTGGGAGAGGGGTTGGGGGTGAGGGCAGTGGCGCGGAGTGCCTGGGAAGTGTCTTAATCTGGTTTGAGAGGTCGAAAACTGTACGACTCGGATGTCTGCCTGGCCGGCACGTCGCTTCTATGCAGCTCTGCAGCGAGGGCTGACCCAGCCCCTGGATCGCTGGGTGGCCGGGATCACCCTCTGCAACTTGGCGGTTGGGGTGATCTTATTTTTGCTGGGCAACCACACGGCCCCCTATGTGCGGGACTTTAACTGGCAACAGCAGCGGGTGGGATCCCAGGAACTGCAGATGGTGCTGACCTTCAACCGCCCTATGGATGCGGACAGCGTTGCGGCCAACCTGGAGATCCAGCCGCCTCTGCCGGGCCGGATGCGCAAGCTGGGCCGCCGCTTTTTTTGGACGCTGACAGAGCCGGCCCCCTACGGCCAGACCTACCGGGTGCGCCTGCAGGCAGCCGTGGATGAGCGGGGCCAGCCCATGGCGCGGCCTTTTGAGGGCGAGTTTCGCACGCCGGATCGGCAGTTGTTGGGGATCGGCACGGAAGCAGACCAACGGGGGCGGCTGTTGCTCTTTAACCTGGAGACGGGATCCACCACTTTGCTGACGCCGGCGGGGCTGAAGGTTACCCAGATGCAGCCCAGCGCCGATGGCCGCTTCGTCTACTACTTTGCCACCGCCAGCACCATCCAGCAGCAGGATCTCTACCGCCTGGATCTGGAGGATCTGTCTTCCCGGTTGCTGCTGGACCACCAGGGCTACCAAAACCTGCGCTTCCAGGTCTCGCCGACGGGGGAGCTGGTGGTAGCGGAGCGGATCCCCCTGCAACGGGATCCCCTGGCTCCCGTCCAGACGGAACTGGGGATCCAGAAAAGGAGCCGGGATCCCTTTGAGCGGCTGGATCTGGATACGGCTTTGGGGGGAGACTTTTTCATCAGCCCTGATGAGAGCAGCCTGCTCATCTCCCAGGGGCAGGGGGTGGGGATTGTGCCCTTGCAGCCGCGGGCGGCAGCGGAGAGCTTTTTGGCCCAGTTCGGCCAAACCTTGGCCATCCGTCCCGATGGGGCTTTCGGGGCTTTGCTGCGCTTCAATCCCGACTACACCCGCAGCCTCTTTATCGTCAGCAATACCGGCACCAGCGAGGAGATTTGGGTTACCGAGGGATCCGTAACCAAAGGAGCTTTTTCGCCGAGGGCACCCGTCTTTTACGGCTTGGTCAGCGAGGCCGAGTTTGTTGGTGAGGGCGCGTTGGCATCTCTGGCCTACACCGAGTCCCCCCGCTTGCTGGCAGTGGTGTTCGGCAGCGGCGTCGCGGCCCCGGCGGGCAAGACCGTAGAGGTGGGGCGGGCCGACTATCCCTTTGAGCTGGACTTCAGCCTTTCCCCTGACGGCCGCCTGTTGGCCTACACGCTTTTGGAGCCCTTGCAAGAGGAGATCCCGGATCCCTGGGCCCCCTTTAGCCGCACTGGGCAAGCGATCCGCAGCGGGCAAGTGTGGCTGGTGGACTTGCAAGATGGGCTGCCGATCCCCAACAGCCGTCGCCGCCTGCCGCTGAGCAGCAGCGCACTGGCCTGGATCCCTTAGTCAGGAGGAGTTCTAGGCAAGCAAGGCCTAAAACCCAGGCCAGATGCAGAGCAACTCTCCTCTCCCCCTAGCGAGCCGAGGTTCTCAGTTTGGTTAGGATAATCACTCCCACCAGCGCCAGGGTTACCGTGTTGGCAAGCAGGATGACCGCATCTTGGCGCAACAGGCCGTACAGATCCCACATCAGGATCCCTGCCCCAAACAGCAGCAGGTAGCTCCAAGAAAAATCGTCCGCCTTTTGGCTATGCCAAGTTTTCCAGGCTTGCGGGAAGAAACTGGCAGTGGTCAGAGCAGCAGCCGATAGGCCCACCCAAAAGGTGAGGTTCATAAGTGTAGCTCCGGCTCGACAAAGCCCTGCAGCGGCTGGGCCGCTTCCGCCTCGCTCAAGCCCTTGGCCTGCAGCAACACCCCAAAGCTCCCCAACCCCAGCGGATCCAGCAGAGCGTGAAGGGCATGTCGCCGTTGCAACACCTGGCCCAGATCCCCCCCCTCGTCGCCAACTTGGCCGAGGGCGGCCAGCCTTTCCGCCAATCCCAGGTTCACCAAAAAGCAGCTCTGCTGGGTGAAGCCCAGGCACTTGAGCCCCAGAGACTCCCCCACCTGCTGCAAGGTGGTAAAGTCCACGTGGGCAGTGAGATCTTGGGATCCCACCCAGACATAGGGATCCGCGTAGGTGCCGTGTTGGCGGTAGGCCAGGAGCGTGCCCTGGAAGCGCTGGGGGCTGTAGTAGCGCTGGGCGGTGTGGCCGTAGTCAAGGGTGAGCACGTAGCCCCGCCGCAGCTTGCGGGCCAGAAGCTGGAGCCACTCTAGGGCCTTGAGGTTGACCTCCGTTTGGTAGCCGGAGGGATAGGTGGCAATCGGGATCCCCAGGCGGGCAAAGTACGCTTCCAGCGCGGGCGTAGAGAGATCCCCTAACACTTCTCGGAAGCCCTCCCCCTCCGCCCAATCCACGTAGATTTCTCGCAAGGCCCCCGCCTGCACCTGCACCCGATGGACTGGGAAGGCGTCCACCAGCTCGTTGGAAAAAAAACAGCCGGTTACCGAACCATCTGGGATCTCGTCCCACTCTAGCCAGCGCACCTTCTCGCCATAGCCGGCCAAGCGCTCCTGCTGTAGCCGCCGCAAAAAAGCAGAGCGCTCGAGGATCCCGTACTCCAGGGCTTGCCAGAAGTCGGGCCAATTGGAGCACACATAGGCCAGCCAATCTTCGGCCAGGCGCCCGCTGCCCGCCCCCATCTCAATCACCGCAAAATGGGGAGGGGATCCCAAAATGTGCCAGAACTGGAAGATCTGCTCAGCCAACAGTTGGGCAAAATCCGCCGCCAAGTGAGGGGAGGTGCGATAGTCCCAGCCGAGGGGGAGATGCTCCCGCTCGTAGTAACCCAGACCTGGCTCGTAGAGGGCCCACTCCATGAACTGGGCAAAGGTCACGGGTCCTCGGGCGCGAATGCGGCTGCCGATCAGCTCTGGCAACCTCCGGTCGGCCTGCGAGGGCGACAAGGGCAAATCCGGATTGCCCAAGCCTAAGTCTTGCCTAGAAGGGCTTACCAATGGGGATAGACTCACTTGTTCAAGGGACGACGCCAATTTTGGCGAAACTGGCGGTTGGTCAAGAGCAGCAGTGGCCAGAGGGCCGACACCGCCCACTTTCCAGAGCCTGAGTAGATGCGATCCGCCTTGCGGGCTGAGTACCAAACTCCCCCTGCGTAGATTGCCAAGAGCAAAAAAGGCCACATTTCTCTCACGTCCTGCGAACGCTGCTCAGCCGGTTAAGGGATCCCCCCTAGTAAGCGTCCTGCAACTCATAGAAGTCAGGCGTGATATAGTCCTTGCGCAGCGGCCACCCAATCCAGTCTTCCGGCATCAAGATCCGCTTCAAGTTGGGGTGTCCCTCAAAGATGATGCCGTACATGTCATAGGTCTCCCGCTCCTGCCAGTCCGCCGACTTCCAGATCCAGTACACCGAGGGCACCCGCGGATCTTGGCGGGGCAGCTTCACCTGAACCCGCACCTCCTGCGGCCGATCTGCCCCGTCCGCCAGTTTGATCAGGTGATAGAGGCTGACCAGGGGTTGCCCTGCCCCCAGGTCGTAGCCGCACTGGCACTCCAGGTAATTGAAGCCGTAGGCATAGAGGGCAGTACACACAGGCAAGAGAAAATCCCGCTCCACCTCCAGCAGCTCCACCCCGGCGGCATCTCTGCCCAGGTACTGATGGTCAAAGCCGTTATCGGCAAGGAACTGGGAAACCGGCCCCCGTTCCAGCGTCGCCAACGGCTCTGTCGGCTCGGCTGTCGAGGACGGCTTTTGCTGGGCTTTGTCCTCTGTCATCTCACATCCCTCCCCGCAAAGCTTTGAGCTGCTGTTCCGCCTGCTTGAAGTCGGCAGTCTGCAAGGCCGGAGGCACCGGCAGGCCAATAGCCGCCGCCAGTTCCGGTGGAGGAGCTTGGCGGGTCTCGCTCTCCAGATACTTGCCGGTGATGATCTCCGGCACCGGCTTGAGGTTGTGCTTGACCGTGTAGTAGCGGTGGGTTTGTTGCAGGCGGCCCCGCTCCCGCATGTCTTCGGCGGCGATCTTCTTGCGCAGCTTGACAATAGCATCCATGATCGCCTCCGGACGCGGCGGGCAGCCGGGAATGTACACGTCCACAGGGATCAGCTTGTCCACCCCTCGCACCGCCGTGTAGGAATCGGAGCTGAACATGCCGCCGCTAATGGTACAGGCCCCCATGGCGATCACGTACTTCGGCTCAGCCATTTGTTGGTAGAGCTTGACCAACGCTGGGGCCATTTTCATAGTGACCGTGCCCGCCGTGATGATCAAATCAGCCGTGCGCGGCGAAGAACGGGGCAACAGGCCAAAGCGGTCGAAATCGAAGCGGGAGCCCAGCATGGCTGCAAACTCGATGAAGCAGCAGGCAGTGCCGTAGAGGAGCGGCCAGAGGCTGGACATCTTCGCCCAGTTGTACAGGTCGTTAACCGTGGTGAGAACGACGTTGTTCGAGAGGTCTGTGGTAACTTGCGGGGCAGACGCCGGAAACAAGACTTCCGGCTCCTGAGAGGTCATGACCATTCCAGCGCTCCTTTTCTCCAAGCGTACACAAGGCCCACCACAAGGATGGCGATGAAAATCAGGGCCTCCACAAAGGCCAGCAGTCCCAAGCGATGAAAGGCCACCGCCCAGGGATAGAGGAACACGGTCTCCACGTCGAAGATCACGAAGACCAGGGCGAACATGTAGTAGCGGATGTTGAACTGGATCCAGGCCTGGCCAAACGGCTCCATCCCCGACTCATAGGTGCTGCGGCGCAGGGATCCCCGCCGCTTTGGGGCCAAGAGCGCAGAAGCTCCCAGAGCCAAGACCGGCAGCAGAGCGCAGACGATCAGAAAGACCAGCAAATACTCGTAGCCGGATAAGACAAACACGACGCCAGACCGCCTCAGGTGCTCAACATTTAGATACGTTTTCAGTATAGAGCCAGTCTGCCGCCTCCCGGCGCTGCCCGATCTTTAGTTCTGCTGATGGTCTCGATTGCGGGAGTGGCGTTTCTCCAGCCAACCCCACACCCCACTCAGCAGGGCTCCAGCCATCAGGATCCCCAGTGCCGGCTGGAACAAAGGCAACCACAGCCGCAGCCAAAGTTTGTAGCCCAGCGGGATCCCGATGAAAGCTCCCGTTACCGAGAAGACAAACCAGACAAACCCGGCAAACACCAGAAAGACCAGGGCAATGAGAAAATGATCCAGCCAGCGTTTCCAGTCTGAGACGGTCATAGGGAGCAAGCCAGAGCAGGTGAAGTCTCTCAGATCCTACTACTGGAAACCCTGCCCTCTTCCCTCCAACCCAGCATAAGCCCCTGCCCCTCACGAGGGTTGACTTGTCAACAGGTAGTGGTAGAAATTTAGTTGTACACAACCCGTAGCGTTAAGCCGATGTCCACCTCCTCTGATTCCTCCTTTGCCGACCGTTTGCGACAGGTGATCGGCGATGAGGCCATTTATGCGTTTGGGCGGCGGGCCGGCATTAGCGATACAGCCTTGCGCAGTTACCTCAAGGGATCCGTGCCCGGCATCGACAAGGCCGTGAAAATTGCCCAGGTGGGGGGGGTGAGTCTCAGTTGGCTGATTACGGGGGAGGGATCCCCGCGGCTGGAGGCTGGCGACGCCAAAACGGAGTATGTATACGTGCCTCTGGTGGATGTGGTCGCCTCGGCAGGGGCGGGGGCGCTGGTGCGGGAAGAGTCCATCGAGTCGGTGCTAGCTTTTGAGCGTAACTGGCTACGGGCCCATCTGAAGGGGAACCCGGATGGGCTCAGTTTGATTCGGGTGCAAGGGGACAGCATGTCTCCCACCTTGGAAGATGGCGACTGGATCTTTGTCGAACGGCAAAAAGAGCTGGGGGGTGAGGGCATCTACGTCTTTCAGAGGGATGGCGAGCTGTGGGTCAAACGGCTGCAACGCCTGTCAGGATCCCGAGTAAAAGTTATCAGCGACAACCCTCGCTTCCCGTCTTTTGTGGTCGATTGTGCGGATCCCGTCAACGGCCTGATCCTCATAGGACGCTATCGGGGCCGTCTCAGCTTCGACTAGGCTTTTGCCGAGGATGGCGGGAAGGGGTAGCCTGAGCAGCCCCTAATCCCCTTGGCAAGCTGCGGTCGCCGGATAGGATCGACTCTAGGCGTTGAGTTGAGCCCGGTTTTCGCTCCTCGCCTGCGCCCATCTAGCCAGAGGTTTGCCTGCGATGCCCCGCCCATCGGAACGTGCAACGGTCTTTCTCAATCTCTCGAGTGGGATCCTCCTGGTCGGCAGCGGCATCTGGGCGGGAATGGTGCTCCCGCAGCCGCTTCAGACCCAACCGCTGCCAGTTCCCCAGCCGCAGGCCAACACGCCGCCGCTCCTGCCCACCCTGTCTCCACCCCAGGCCAGTCTCCCAGCGGTGAGCCCAGATGCAGATTCACCAAAGGGGAATCCAAATCACGGCGGCTCCACGGATCTGGAAAGGGAGATTCGAGAACTCCGCCAGCAGGCCATCCAGCTTTTGATCCGCGTTGAAGAACTGGAGTCGCGGCTGCAACGGCTGTCTTCCCCAGCAGCGGCCCCTGAGCCGAGGCGAGAATCGGCCACCACTGCCGAGATCGCCCCGGAGGGAGCAAGCGTCCCTGCCCCCACCGCAACGCCGACCCCTACCTCTTTTCAGGTGGGAACCCGAACCATTAGCCTGCCGGGCGATCTGCTCTTCGACTTCGACAAGGCCGAGATTCGGCCTGAGGCGGCCTCCCTGTTAGCAGAAGTGGCCAAATCTTTGCGGGAAATGCCCGGCGCCCGCGTTCAAGTCAACGGCCACACCGACAACATCGGTTCCTTGAACTATAACCTCGTCCTTTCCCTGCGCCGCGCCAACGCTGTGAAAGACTACTTAGCTAACCTGTTGCCGGAAGACCACCCCATCAGCTGGACAACCTCTGGCTTTGGCCCCACCCTGCCGGTGGCCGACAACGATACGGAGGAAGGGAGACAGCGAAACCGCCGCGTGGATCTCATCATCGCCCCCTAGTGGCCCCCCCCAAAGTTGGGGGTTGGCAGGCTTGAACAGCGCCTTAGTCTAGAATCAACTGGTCCGATCCCTGGTGGGGGCGAGGGCCCAGGCAACAGTCTGAGCTTTGGGGTTCGATTTTGAACGCGGCAGGGATCCCGTCGGGGGAAAAGCAGACCTTTGCGCTGAGAGTAGACACAACCCTGGATGCTCTCAGCCAAGTTTTGACGTGGTTTGAGTCTTTCCGCGACGCCGGCATTCCGGGCCCCATCTGGTTGGAATGCCAGTTGGCCTTGGCGGAGGGCTTTACCAACGCCGTTCGCCATGCCCACCGCACTTTGTCTCCCAGTACACCCATCGATATCGAGCTGGTTCTGATGCCCCAGGAGCTGGAGCTGCGCATCTGGGATCAAGGGCAGGAGTTCAACTTGGAGGAATTCTTCCAGAACCGAGCAGCCAGCAGGCCCCCCGACGCCGAGGTCGAATCCGAGGGGGGACGGGGTATTCGGCTGATGAAGGCTCTCTCCACCCACCTGAGCTATACTCGCCAGGCAGATGGCCGCAACTGCCTGCTGATCAGCAGGCGCTTCGACGATCCCGCCCCCCTCTCCCAGCGGCCGGCCTAGGCCAACAGGCCAGCGCTCAACTGGCGAATGGCCGAGCTGGCCACATCGCTGTAGCGCAGCTCACCGGCCAAGATCTGGCCCATGCGCCGAGTGGCTCCCGGTCGCTTGACGCCTACCCTGTAGCCGACGCCCGGAAAGCGGTAGAACAGCGCCGCGATCCGCTTGGCCCAACGCATCTCTGAGCCCCACTCCTGCTGCACGCGGGCGGAGTAGTTCGCCAGGGCTTCGGTATCTCCCGCCAGGGCTTGGTCGATGGCCTGCGCTGCCAGCATGCCAGTGAGGAGGGAGGGGCGGATCCCTTCGGCGGTAAACGGATCGACGACACAGGCAGCATCTCCCACCAGGAGGGCATTTTGGCTGTGCAGGGGTTGATCCCCCTCCCAAAGACAGATGGGATGGCCAAACTGCCTGACCGATTTCAAGTCCACACCAAAGCTTTGGGCATACTCGGCGGCGATTTCCCGCAAGTTTTGTTTTTCGCCACCCCGAAAGGTGCCTGCCCCGATGGAGTAGCCATCGGCTTTGGGGAAGTTCCAAATGTAGCCGTTGCTCACGGCGCCAAAGTCGAAATGGGCGGCTGCGGTTTTTGGCTCTGAGACGGGCACTTCTGCTTCCAGGGCGGCAGCCAGGCGGCGCTGCCGGTTTTGAAAGCCGAGCCACTTGGCCATCGAGCCTTTGGCCCCATCGGCCCCGATCACATACCGACCCCAGACCGGGCCGGTGGCTGTCATCACTTGCCAGCGGTCGCTCTGCCACTCAATGCCGGAGACGGGACATTCCGTCTGGAGTGCTGCCCCCTGCTTTTGCGCCTGCTGGATCAAGTAATGGTCGAAGACCTCCCGCCGCACCATCCATACCGGCTCTTTCAGATCCAGGTCGGCCACGACCGGATCCCCGCCCCGCCAGGTGTAGCGAATTTGCCGGATCTTCAGCGAAATGGCGGGATTGAAATCGAAGTCAAACCAGGCCGCCACCATGGGAGAAACGCCGCCGCCACAGGGTTTGTAGCGGGGCAAAGGATCCTTCTCCAAGACCAGCACCGAGCGCCCCCGCTTGGCCAGGTGATAGGCGGCCGAGCCGCCGGCAGGGCCAGCGCCGACGATGACACAGTCGTACACTTGGGACATGGCTCTCGATCCCCAACCCCTTCTCCCTGAATTTGGGCTGTCGGCTCCTAGCCTACCGCATCCTTTTTCCCTCAAGAAAACAAGGGGGAGGGGGCCGGCGGATCCCCCCAACGGCGTAGGCTCAAGTGGGCCAATTCTGCAATGGGATCCCCTTTCCATCAGCTTGTTCAGGCTGAGGGGTGGCCGGGATCCCTGCCGGGTTGTTACAGCGATACACCTTGGCCCCAACGCTGCGCAGCTTTTCATCGATAGCTTCGTAGCCGCGGTCGATGTAGTGGAGCCCGTGGATAGTAGAGCAGCCCTCAGCCGCCAGGCCAGCCAACACCAGAGCTGCCCCCGCCCGCAAGTCCGTGGCCACCACCGGCGCTCCCGACAGCGACGGCACCCCCCGGACAATGGCCACCCGGTTCTTGAGACGAATATCCGCCCCCATGCGGTTGAGCTCGGGAATGTGGTGCATGCGGTTTTCAAACACCGTCTCCTCGATGGTGCAACTGCCCTCGCTCAGGGCAGCCAAGGCCATGATCGGCGCCTGCACATCGGTGGGAAAACCTGGATAGGGCAAGGTTTGGATATCGGTTGCCTGGCAAAGCCAGCCCGAACTGAGTTGAGCCGGGGCAATGCGCAGCCGGTTGGGGCCTTCTTCCTCCACCCGCAGCCCCATGTCGCGCAGCTTGGCAATCACCGCTCGCAGGTGATCCGGGATAACAGGGCCAACCGTGAGTTCGGAGCGGGTGATGGCCCCGGCAATGAGGTAGGTGCTGGCCTCGATGCGGTCGGGAATGACCGTGTACTCGGTGCCGTGCAGGCGCGGCACCCCTACCACCACAACCGTATTGGTGCCCACGCCACGGATGCGGGCTCCCATCGCCTGACAAAAACGGGCCAAGTCGGCCACCTCCGGCTCTTGGGCAGCATTTTCAATCACCGTTTCCCCTTCGGCCAGCGTAGCGGCCATCATCAGCGTCTCGGTGGCGCCGACGCTGGGATAGTCAAGGTAGATGCGGGTTCCCACCAGCTTGCGGGCATAGGCATGAACCACGCCGTGCTCGATTTGAACCGTTGCCCCCAACGCTTGCAGGCCCCGCACATGCAGATCCACCGGACGCGAGCCGATGGCACAGCCGCCGGGCAGAGGAACTCTGGCCACTCCCAGCCGCGCCAGCAGCGGCCCGATGATGAAGAAGCTGGCCCGCAACTGGCTGACCAACTCGTAGGGCGCCTGGGAAGTTTTGAGGGAGCTGGCGTCCAGGTCAAGGGTATTGCCCACATGGGACACCTTAACCCCCAGGCTGGTCAGGATCTGCCCCATGCGTTCAATGTCCAGCAGGCGCGGCACGTTGTGAATTCGGCAAGCTGCAGGAGCCAAAAGGGATCCCGCCATGAGCGCCAAAGCTGAGTTTTTCGCGCCGCCGATGGGAATGTGGCCGCTCAAGGTCTGCTTGCCGACAATTTTCAGCACTGGCCCCATCATCTCCGGCGGGGCTGCCACTCTGGTCTGGGCCGGCGACAGGTTAGGCGCTAGGGATTCCGTCCTGCCGACGCGATTGTCAAAAAAATCTCTCAATCTTCCTCCTCACCCACCAAAAATAGAAAGGCTCTTTCCAGAGAATACTCCGGGGATCAAAGCAGCAACTAAACTTGCGGGCCAAAACTTAGGGTGACGAAGGAAGAGAAGCTCCAGTGGCTATGCCTCTATCCTAACAGCGGCGGATGGGCAATTAGCTATGTCAGCTCTTTGTGGCGCGAAAACCCCTGGCTGATCGCTGTGGGGAAGCAGGCCCTGGGCGTAGAGAGTATGTCAACAAACGCAGGTTCCTGCCGCGGGCGGCTAGGGGGATAGCCTGGCAGCAAGGGGCAGTATGATGGATGGTCATGAGAAGCGCTTGCCAGTAAGACAGGAGACACTCGATGACCGCGACCCAAGTTTCTGCCGAAGAGTTGTTTCGGGCCGCCTACGAAAATCGCTACACCTGGGATCCCGACTTTCCGGGCTACAGCGCCGAGGTCACCTACTGGGATGGGGAGCGCACTTTTGTGGGCCAGGTGCGAGTGGGGGCAGACCTAAAAGCGACGGTTACGGGCGTGGAGGATGAGGAAGCCCGGAAAGCCATTCACAATCAACTTTGGGAGATTGCCGTTCACCGGGTGCGCCGCAGCTTCGCCGAGACCCACGGGAACAACACTTTTCGCTATGGCCAGATCCTACCCGATGGCACCGTGGAGATCCTGGTGGGCGGCAAAGCCGAAGGGGATCGCTACCACGTGCGCGACAACCAAGTTACCATGGTGCATCGGCATATTCACGGTATGGTGGTTACTATTCACACCTTCAGCAGCCACGACACGGGCGAAGGCTACCTCTCCCACCGCTACGACTCCGTCTATCACGACGCCAAGACTGGCGAGCAGAAGGGTGGGCGCAGCCAATTTGAAGATCTCTACACCAAAGTGGGCAAGTACTATATCCTCTCGGAGCGGCGCATTCAAACAGAGACGGAAACCGGCCCTGTGGAAAAGCGCTTTACCTTCCGCAACCTGGCGTTGCTGGATGCGGGGGCCTGATTGGCCAAAGGCCAACGGAAAGCCCGATAATCTCATTTGTGGCAGCAACGCCCCCCTTAGATAGAAGAAGTGGGGGATCCTGAGCTATGCTTTGAGTATTCTCCCGCCCACACTTTGGCATGGACAACCCTGCGGAAAAGCCCAACCCGGATTCCAAAGCTCCTAAGGAGGCTCCCGAACTGATTCTCCGCCCGGCTCAACTGGGTGATCTGGAGGCGGTGGAGGAGATTTTGGCTCAAGCTTTTGATGAAGAGTACAGCGGCCGCTCGGTGGACATTCGTCGCCAGGTGCGGCGGCTGCGCCAGTGGTATGGCCCCCTGAAAACTTTGAGCCTGTTTCCCAACCGTTTTCAGCACATGTTTACGGTGCATGTGGCGGAGCTGGAGGGCAAAATCCAGGGGGTCATTCAAGTTTCTCCCTTTAATCATTCCCGCAGCACCTGGCGGGTGGATCACATTGCTGTGGTGCCCTCCGCCCGGCGGCAGGGAATCGGCTCTAAGTTGCTCAGACACTGCATGGAGCACTTTCGCGAGGCCCGCACCTGGATCTTGGAGGTGAACATCCACAACAAGGGGGCGATGGCCCTCTACCGCCACAACGGCTTCCAACCGCTGGCCCAGATTACCTACTGGTCGATCCGGCCCGAGATTCTGGCCGCCCTCAGCCAGCACGAGCCCATGCTGCCCAACCTGGTGCCGGTGACCAACCGGGATGCCTACGCCATTTACCAACTGGATACGGGATCCATGCCGGCCACCGTGCGCCAGGTATACGACCGCGACGTGAGCGATTTTCGCACCAGCCCGCTGGATTGGCTCCTAGATCAGGCCAAATGCGTCATCAGCCAAACGGAACGGGTGGAGATGTGTGTCTATGAGCCGGAGCGGAAAACCGCTATCGGCTATTTCAACCTGAAGTTGGACCGTACCGGGCAGCAGCCGCATGTGGCCAAGCTTACGGTTCACCCCGCCTACACCTGGCTCTATCCTGAGCTCATGGCCAAGATGGCCCGGCTCACCCAAGCCTATCCGCCGCAGGCTTTGGCTTTGGCCTCCACCGATTACCAGCCGGAACGGGAGGAATTTTTGCTCAAGCTGGGAGCCCGGGACGTGGAGCGGACGCTGTTGATGTCGCGCTCGGTGTGGCACAAGGTGCGAGAAGCTCGCTCCCCATGGTACAGCGAGTATCTCGCTCTGGTGCTCCAGAAATTGCCGGTGAAACAGCCGGTGCCGGAACGCTTCGAGGGGCTGGCAGAGGGCTGTCTGGAGCATCCCTTTCATTCCCTTCACCCAACTGGTCTGGATTCCCATTCCGTTCGGCCGGAATCCTCACTAGGACAGGCCAGGGATCCGCAATCGGAAGCTCCTCCCCCTCCCGGCTAAAGTCTCGGCTGGCACCTGCGCACCCCTATGAACGAGTTGAAGGATAACCCGGCTGGGGATCCCTCTTGGCGGACGTTGCTGCAGGCGGCCTTGCACCGCAACCGCAGCGACGCGGGTGTGCGCTATTTGCAGTTGGCTACGGTGGATCCTTGGGGGCACCCGCGCAACCGCACGGTGGTCTTCCGGGGATTTTTGGGGGATACCGACCGCATTCAGTTGGCGGTGGACAGCCGCAGCGAGAAGATCTGCCAGATCGCCCACTGCCCACTGGCCCAGATCTGCTGGTACTTCTGTAAAACTCGCGAGCAATTTCGCATTGCCGGCACTCTCGAGGCCATCACCGCCGACCACCCGGATCCTCGGGCGCAGCAGCACCGACAACAGTTGTGGCAACAAATCTCGGAAAAAGGACGGCTGCTCTGGTTCTGGCCGGAACCTAAAGGCCCTCTTGCCCCACCCGAGGCTTTTGTTGAAGAGCTGCCCCCCGAAAAGGCATCTTTGCCACCGCCGACATTTGTCCTACTGCTGTTGGATCCAACGGAGGTGGATCACCTCCAGCTCAAGGGAGATGCGATCTATCCCCAGCGACGGACTCTGTATGAGCGCAGCCCGCAAGGGTGGAAATGCCGAGCGGTCAACCCCTAGAAGGATCCCAGCCGACTGCAGGTGGGAGGGGGGAGCGGTTTTCGCCTTCCGAGAGAAGGTTGAATGAATATTGAAGAACAGACAAGGATAGAGGTGTTAGCGTGGCTGAACAACCGTCCTATTCTGAGCGCGACGCCGCCTGCGGGCTGGATCTGCTCACCAATGGCGAGGTCACGGTCGCTCAGCTTCTTTCTCAATCCGGCATGTAGCACTCCTGGTTGCGGTAATCTGATGTCTGTTTCCATCCGCTCATTTCCTGCCTGTATCACCCAAGCTGTTGCCGCTCTTGTTGCCGGCGGGCCGCCGAAAGGGACCTTGCGGGGCAAGCTGCGCCAGAGATCCCTGGGGTTGGCTGCCGCTTTGGTTTGGGGTCTGGCTCTCGTTCGGGGGTTGGCAGCCCAGCCGATGTTAAAATCCCCACAAGGCTCCTTCGAGGGGAATGCAGCTCCTGTCCTGCCCTCAGAGTCTGCCTTCCCCACCTCCACCCGCACAGGAGCCTTTCGAGTCGGCAATCGCACCCCTCACCCGATTCGGCTGGTGATCTTGATGCGCAGCGGTGGACGGCTGCTCAACCCGGAAACGGCCCACTGGGACTTTGCGCCCGGAGAAGGGGGCAGCGAGGGGCTGGTGCTGAGTTTGGGCGAGGAGCCATTGCAGATCGGCCCCGGCGATATTGTGGTGGCTTTTACCCTGGATGGAACCGCTCGCTACTGGGGGCCGAACGTGGTGGGAGAGTCGCTGGCGCCCTTTTGGAATGAAGAGAGCGGCTTTTGGTCGATGATCCTGCAGCCTTAGAGGGCTCTGCGGGCGGCCTAGAAGCCCTTTTCAACCATTTTTGAAATTGCAGCCATTTGGGTTGGGGACAGGATGCTGTACCCATGGACAAATCTCTGCCCAGGGCAAGCCACAACCCTTAAGTCAGTTTAGACCTCCTCCCAACCCCGAAAGCAGCCCCAAGTCCGGCTTCGGCGCTTGGCCCCTGCCGTGGTACCCCTGGATCCTCTGCCTCTCAAGCGCCGGCCCAGTGCCACCAGGCCCAGCCCAGCCCCACCAATAGCGCCGTTAGCCCATAGAAGCACCCCACCACCTGCACCTCCGACCAGCCCCCCAGCTCCAGATGGTGGTGCAAGGGCGACATGCGCAGCAGCCGTTTGCCTTGTCCGGTTTTGCGTTTGGTGTATTGGAAGTAGCCCACCTGCAGGATCACCGACAGGGCCTCTGCCACCAGCACCGCGCCCATCCAGGCCAGGGCCCAGAGCTGATCCCCCAACAGCGCCAGCCCCGCCAGAGCGCCCCCCAACCCCAGGGATCCGGTATCGCCCATAAACAGGCGGGCCCGGTGGTGGTTGTGCACCAGAAAGCCCAGACAGGCGCCGCTCAAGGCAAAGGCCACGAGCGCCAAAACGGGATCCGCTGCCGTCAGCCCCAGCCCTGCCAGGACAAGGGCCACCATCCCTGCCGCCAGGCCGTCCATGCCGTCGGCGAGGTTGACGGCGTTGTTGGTGCCCACCAGCACAAACAAGGCCAAGGGCCAGAACAGCCAGCCCAGGGGGAGGGCGCCTATTCCCGGCAGGGTGAGAACGGTGGGGATCCCTTGCCAGGCCAGGTAGCCACAGAAAACCAGGCCGATCCCAACTTGGAGTAAAAGCTTCGATTTGGCAGACAACCCCTTGTTGGAGCGCTGCCGGATGACCAGCCAATCGTCCAGCCAGCCAACCACGGTGTAAGCCAGGGTCAGTAGGGCCACCGCCAGCCATTGGGGATCCCAGCCGCTCCCGATGCCGGCCACCAGCAGCCCTACGGGCAAAAAGCTAAGGCCACCCATGGTCGGCGTGCCCGCTTTTTTGTGGTGGGACTGGGGTCCCTCCTCGCGGATGACCTGGCCTGCCTTCCAGCGCCGCAAGACCGGGAGAAGCAGGGATCCCAGCAGGGCCGAGCCCAGCACGCTCAATCCAAAGGGGACGGCCACCTGGGGCCGGATCCCGATGACCAGCGCTGAGAGGGCCAGGCCGAGAACTAAGGAGAGGGCCATCCCTCCCCAGTCCGCCTCTTCCAGCCGGGGAAGGGTATCCGCATCCACCCGTTCTGAACCCCTCACATTCTCAACCTCCAGCACAACCGCCCAGAACGCTCCGGCAGGAGAGCCCAAGAAAACTCTACCCTGCCGGCGGCTAGAGGTGAAAGTTGGGGGAAGGGGGATCCACTAGTAGGGCCACTTCCAGTTGCGCACCTCGGGCAGATCCTCGCCGTACTTGCAGATGTACTGCTTGTGCTCCACCAGCTTGTCCCGAATCAACTGCTGGACGTGATCCCGCCGGTATTTGAAGCGCTCCACCCGCTCCAACACGTCGTTGGCCAGGTTAAAGCGATCCACCTGGTTGAGGACGCACATGTCGAAGGGAGTGGTGGTGGTGCCTTCCTCCTTGTAGCCGCGCACGTGTAGGTTGTGGTGGTTGGGGCGGCGGTAGGTGAGGCGGTGAATGAGCCAAGGATAGCCATGGAAGGCAAACACGATGGGCTTATCGGGGGTGAAGATGCTGACAAACTCCTTGTCGCTGATGCCGTGGGGGTGTTCGCTGGGCGGCTGCAACTTCATCAGGTTCACCACGTTCACCACCCGGATCTTGATGTCCGGCAGGTGCTGCCGCAAGAAGTCCGCCGCCGCCAGGGTTTCCATCGTCGGCACATCGCCGCAGCAGGCCATGACCACATCCGGCTCCGAGCCCTGGTCGTTGCTGGCCCACTCCCAGATCCCCAAGCCCTGGGTGCAGTGCTTGATGGCGGCATCCATGTCCAGGTACTGCAGGGCCGGCTGTTTCCCCGCCACGATGACATTGACGTAGTGGCGGCTGCGCAGGCAGTGATCCGCCACCGAGAGCAGGGTGTTGGCATCCGGGGGCAGGTAGACGCGGATAACATCGGCTTTCTTGTTGACCACGTGATCCAGAAAGCCGGGATCCTGGTGGCTGAAGCCGTTGTGATCCTGCCGCCACACGTGGGAGGTGAGCAGGTAGTTGAGAGAGGGGATGGGCCGCCGCCAGGGGATGTGGCGGGTGGTCTTCAGCCACTTGGCGTGCTGGTTGAACATGGAGTCCACCAGGTGGATGAAGGCTTCGTAGCAGGAGAAAAAGCCGTGGCGGCCTGTCAACAGGTAGCCCTCCAGCCAGCCCTGGCAGACGTGCTCGCTCAGGATCTCCATCACCCGCCCATCGGGGGAGAGGTGCTCGTCGTAGTCGTAGATAGGCGCCACCCAGGTGCGGTCACTGGCCTCAAACACGGCGTCCAGGCGATTGGATGCAGTTTCATCGGGGCCAAAGAGGCGGAAGTTGTGGGGGTTGAGCTTCATCACATCTCGCAAGAATTGCCCCAGCACCTTGGTGGCTTCGGCTTCGAGGGTGCCGGGGTGCGGCACGTCCACGGCGTAGCGGCGGAAATCCGGCATTTTCAGCTCCCGCGTCAGCAGGCCGCCGTTGGCATAGGGGGTGGCGCCCATGCGCTTTTCCCCTTTGGGGGCCAGCTCCTGCAGCTCGGGCCGCAGGCGGCCGTTTTCGTCGAAGAGCTCTTCCGGTCTGTAGCTGCGCATCCACTCTTCCAGGATCTTGAGGTGCTCTGGTTTCTTGGCCAGATCCGCCAGCGGCACCTGGTGGGAGCGCCAGAAATCCTCCACCTTTTTGCCGTCCACCTCTTTGGGGCCCCTCCAGCCTTTGGGGGTGCGCAGGATGATCATCGGCCACTGGGGACGGCTGGGATCCCCCTTGGTACGAGCATGCTGCTGGATTTCTTGGATCTCGTGGATTACCGTGTCCAAAGTGGCGGCCATCAACTGGTGCATCTGGGCCGGATCGGAGCCTTCTACGAAGTAAGGCTTGTAGCCATAGCCCACAAACAGGCTCTGCAGCTCTTCACGGCTGAGGCGGCCCAGGATGGTGGGGTTGGCGATCTTGTAGCCGTTGAGGTGGAGAATCGGCAGCACTGCCCCGTCGTGGATGGGGTTGAGGAACTTGTTGGAGTGCCAGGAAGCAGCCAGAGGGCCGGTTTCCGCCTCTCCATCCCCGACTACACAGGCCACCAACAGATCGGGGTTGTCGAAGGCCGCCCCAAAGGCGTGGGCCAGGGCATAGCCTAGCTCTCCCCCCTCATGGATGGAGCCGGGGGTTTCTGGGGCCACGTGGCTGGGCACGCCGCCGGGGAAGGAGAACTGTTTGAAGAGCTTGCGCATCCCGTCGGCATCTTGGCCGATGTTGGGGTACACCTCGCTGTAGGTGCCCTCCAGGTACGTGTTGGCCACCAGAGCGGGGCCGCCATGGCCGGGGCCGGTGATGTAGAGGACGTTGAGGTTTTCCCGCTTGATGATGCGGTTGAGATGCACGTAGATAAAATTCAGCCCCGGTGTGGTGCCCCAGTGCCCCAGCAGGCGCGGCTTCACATGCTCTAGCTTTAGAGGTTCCCGCAGCAGCGGGTTGTCCATCAGGTAAATCTGCCCCACCGACAGGTAGTTGGCGGCCCGCCAGTAGGCGTCCATTTTGCGCAGTTCGTCGTCGGTGAGCGGTTTGGTTGAGAGCTGTTCTGCCAAAACCATAGCCGTACCCCCTAGGTATCTCTACTCTCATGCTGCTCCAGGTTGGGGCGGGGGCTTGGGGATCTTGGGATTCCTTTGGATTTGGCAGCGGTGGTCAGCCTACCACCACCAGGGCTTGAGGGGGGTGCCGTCGGGGAAGATGAGGCCGGCAATCTGGGATCCGCTGTGTTTGAGGCCCTCGATCTGGGCGCCTTCCAGGTTGGCCTGAGTCAGGTTGGCGCGGCTGAGGTCAGCCCGGCGCAGGTTGGCCCCCTGCAACTGGGCCTGGCGCAGCTCGGCGCCGCTGAGATCGGCCCCCTCGAGGTCGGCATTTTGCAAGTTGGCCCCCCGCAGATCCGCCCGCTGCAGGTTGGCCCCCCGCAGATCCGCTTCCTCCAGGTTGGATCCGCGCAGATCCGCCCGCTTGAGGTTGGCTCCCCTTAGACAAATTTGCCGCAGCACCAGCCCCCGCAGGTCAGCTTTGCTGAGGTCTTGGCCGGCCAGATCCTGCCCCTCTCCCCCCCAGTTTTGCAACTGCCAGATGTGGCGCAGCCGCTCCTCCAGGCGGGTCTCTTCCGAAAGCCGGGATCCCCGCAGGCTGGTGCCGCTGACTTTCGCCCCCCTCAGATCGGCTCCCCTCAGATCCGCCCCCTGGAGGACGGCGCCACTGAGCTTGGCCCCTTGCAAGTTAGCTTGGCGCAGATCTGCCTGGTGCAGGTGGGCGCCGTTGAAGTTGCAAAGACCCAGGTTGGCCTTTCTCAAATTAGCTTCGTAGAAGTTGGCACCCCCCAGCCGCGCCTCTTGCAGATCCACTCCCTCCAAGTCGGCGTAGGCAAAGTTCCGCTCCCCGCGCCGATAGGCCACGATGACCCCCTGGGCACCCCCCACCGGGCGAAAGGGGCTGTAGGTTCGACAGGCTTCCTCTGCCTCCGGCTGCTCGAGCTGGGAGAGCAGCCGCCAGGCCTCTAGGCGCACCGCCCAGGAGGTGTTGCCAGCAAGTGCTTCGATCAGTTCGGCCAGGCCTGCCGGCCCGTACTGCAGCAGCTGGGGCAAGGTGGCCAGACGCACCGCCTCGTCGCCCTGGGTGAGCCGTCGCCGCGCCCCCTCAAGCCCCCCCAAAACTAAGGCGTGGGCCGGGGCACCGCTGGCGGCAGCTTGTCCTCCCAACACCAGATCCCAAGGGCGGGGCCGGGATCCCTCACCTGTGCCCACCAAGGGTCGGGAGTTGCTGAGCATGAGCGGATGCCAATGGGCCCGGCTACACCCAGCGCCCCACCACTACGCGGATGGTGCCATCCTCTAGATGCTCCTCCGCCTCGATGGCGAAGCCCTGTTGCCGGGCAGAGCGCAGCAAGCTCTTGTGGGCGTAGCGCTGCAAAATCGGCTCCAGAAAGGTCTGGGGATCGATGCCCGCCCCCCACAGATCCACCACAAGCTCATAGTGATCCCCGTTGCGGCGAAAGCCGATGTCGAAGCCGTTCTTTTGCCGGATCACCAGATCGGCGCGGGTGCGGTTCCAGAGGTAGCCGCGCAGGCTGGCGTTCCGCTCCACGGTGTAGCCCAATTCCTTCAGGGTCTCTTCCAGCAGGTCGGCATCCTTGATTTGCACTTGCAAGGTGGTGAAGTGGGACATGGCGGTTCCGATCCTTGGACGGATGGAGACGGGATCCTCACTATAGAAGCGCCTCTGCAGTTGTGGAAGAAATGTGAAGGAGGATTACGTTTCCCGCGGCTCCCGTAACTTCTCTACCCTCACGGCAGCAGGATGGCGTTCTCGTTCTCCGGCTGCAGAGGCTTCCGCTTCTCCTGGGAAGCCGGGATCCCATCTCCCTTGGCCAGGGGCAAGGGGCGGGCCCGGGATCCCTGCCAGGGATCCAACACATCCCGAATCAGCACCTCCTGGATCCACACCTGCAGGATGGCCGCCAAGGGCACGGCCAAGAATAGGCCCAGCACCCCGAAGAAAAAGGCCGAGGTGATTTGAGCTATCAGCGTCAAGGCGGGCAAAAGCGACACCTGCCGCGACATGACGATGGGGGTGAAGACGCTGCTTTCGAGCTGCTGGATAAGGATGTAGAGCCCCAGCACCGCCAGCGATTTCCAGGGGGCATCGGTGAGGGCCACCAGCATGGGGGCAACCACGCTCAGGGTGGGGCCGATGTTGGGGATGAAATTAAACAGTCCCGCCAGCACCGCGTTGGCCAGGCTCAGGGGCACACCTAAAATCCAGAGGCCAATGCCGCTTAGCAGCATCACCAAGCTGCTGGTGAACAGGATCCCCACCAGCCACCCTCGCAGCGCCAGCTCGCAGCGCTTGAGGATGTAGCGGACGCGGGGGCGGTAGAAGGCCGGGAAAACCGAGACAAAGGCGCGGCTATAAGCCTGGGGATCCACCAACAACAGGATGGTGAGGATGATCACAAACAACAGATTGAGCAGGGTGGCGAAAAAGGCGGTGAAGGACTCGGAGAAAAAGTCGCGCACCTGGCGCACCAACTCGGTGGCCTGGGGCACCAAGCTATTGGCCAACTCCCGCAGCGTCGGCAGCTCGATATCCGTCGGCAACGAGAGGATGAGGCTCTCGAACAGCCGCTGCGCCTGCACGATCCCGGCGGGCACCCCATCGGTAAACAGCCGCCGCAACTGATCCGCCAAGGGAGGCACCACGATCAGCCCCACCAGAATCGCCCCCACCAGAACCGTCAAACCGGTGATGAGGAGCGAGGGGCCGCGGCGAAAGCCGTAGCGCTGCGGGATCTGGGCTAAGGTATCCAAAGCTACTGCCAAGACGATGGCCGCAAACACCAACAGCAGGATCTGCCGGATCTGCCAGAGCAGAACCAGCAAACCCAGCAATGCTGCCAGCCCCAGCCACTGGGCGAAGGTCACCGCAGCTCGCCTCCTCTCTCGCCCTGTCGTCGCCTATTCTAGATGGGATCCCGAGCATTTCCATGGGGGAGCCCGTATGCGCGATCTGGATCCGCAAGCAATGGCTCTGGCCTTTGATGGCCTCGACTGCGGGACAGAATCCTTTCTTGCCGAGGAAGTCCCCCTGCTCTCGGTGGGGGGAGTGTCCGGCTACTTGAAATCGCTGCTGGCCGGGGATCCCTACCTGGCCAGGCTGTGGGTGGTGGGAGAAGTCTCCAGTTGCCAGCGCAGCCGCAACGGCCACCTGTTCCTGACCCTGGTGGATCCGGAAAGCGGCGACCTCCTCAAGGGGGTTGTGTGGCAAAGTCAGACTGCCCGGCTCAGCTTCTGGCCAGAAGTGGGGCAACGGGTGCTGGCCCTGGGTCAACTTGGCATCTACAGCGGCGGCAGCTACTACCGCCTGGTTATCTGGCAACTGCTGCCGGCGGGCGAGGGGCTGTTGGCGTGGCGGTTTCAGCAGCTTAAGGCCCGCCTTGCCGCCGAAGGCCTGTTCGACAACCAGCGGCCCCTGCCCACCCACCCTCAGTGTATTGCCGTCGTCAGCTCTCCCGACGCCGCTGGCTGGGGCGATATCCGCCGCACCCTCAACCAGCGCTACCCCGGGCTGCGGGTGCTGTTTGCGCCAGCCCAGGTGCAGGGGGAGGCGGCCCCGGAGTCGATTGTGCGGGCCATTCGCCGGGTGGAGCGGGACGGGCGGGCGGAAGTGCTGATCGTGGCCCGGGGGGGCGGATCCGGCGAGGACTTGGCCTGCTTTAACGACGAGCGGGTGGTGCGGGCCATTGCCGAGTGCTCCATTCCGGTGGTGACCGGGATCGGCCACCAGCGGGATGAGACCTTAGCTGACTACGCTGCTGACTATGCGGCGCACACCCCCACAGCGGCCGCCGAGCGAGTTGTGCCCGATCTGCGGGAACTGCAGCGCCAGGCATTCCAGTTGCGCCAGCAGCTTGTCGAGCGCACCCTGCATGCTCTGGAAAAAGCTGAACAGCGTTGGCACCACGCCCAGCGCCGCCTAGCCCAGGTGCATCCGGAGCGGCTGCTGCAGCAGGCCCAGGAGCGCCTAGCCCAACAGCAGCAGCGCCTGGTCCAGGCCGTGCGCCACCGTCTCCAGCAGCAGCAACAGCGCCACCAAGCTCTCCAGCAGCACCTGCAAGCCCTCGATCCTGCCGCCGTTCTCAGGCGGGGCTATGCCCTGGTGCGCGACGAGCGGGGATCCCTGGTCCGCAGCCACCGCCTGCCGCCCCAGACCCGGCTGAGGATACAACTGGCCTCGGGCAGCCTCTGGGCCCGAGTGGAGGAGAGCCATGAGCCGCCGCAAACGTGAGGATCCCTGGCGCTACGAAGCAGCCATCGCCGAAGTGGAAAGTCTGATTGCCCAGATCGAATCGGGAGAGCTGGATCTGGCGGAGGTGGTGGAGCGCTTCCAACAGGCCGCCCAGACCCTGAAGCGCTGCGCCGAGTTTTTGGAGGAAAAGCGGCAGCAGGTGGAGATCCTCATCGAGGAATTGAACCAAGACGACGAAGACTGGCAAGCATTCTAGGGATCCCGCTCTGCCGTCGCCTCTTTGCTGCGCCGAGGCTTGACGGACAATGCTCGACCCGTAACAATCGTCAAGTTGTCAAGATGTCTTCTGGGGCCCCCATGTCTGCCAAGATCCTGGATGGCAAAGCCTTGGCTGGCCGGCTGCAAGCTGAGATGGCCGCTCAGGTGCAAGCTTGGCTGCCGCGGGTGGGGCGTCCGCCGGGATTGGCGGTGCTGCGGGTGGGGGAGGATCCCGCCAGTGCTGCCTATGTGCGCGGCAAAGAGCGGGCCTGTGAGCGAGTGGGCATTGCCTCCTTTGGCCGCCATTTTTCCGCCCAAGACTCCCCCGCCCATCTGCTCGACGCCATCGCCCAACTCAACCAGGACGAGCGCGTCGACGGCATCCTCGTGCAACTGCCTCTGCCCCCCGGCTGGGATCCCATCCCGCCCCTTCTGGCCATCGACCCCGCCAAAGACGTGGACGGTCTCCACCCCCTCAACCTGGGCCGGCTAGTGCGCGGCGAGCCCGGCCTGCGCAGTTGTACGCCTCTAGGTGTGATGCGCCTGTTGCAAGCGGAAGGGATCCCCATTGCCGGACGAAAAGCGGTGGTGGTCGGCCGCAGCCTCCTGGTGGGCAAGCCCCTGAGCCTGATGTTGTTGGCCGCCGACGCAACGGTTACCGTGGCCCACTCCCGTACACCCAACCTGGCTGAAGTAACCCGCAGTGCCGACATTGTGGTCATGGCTGTAGGGCGTCCTCGCTTGCTCACGGCAGACATGGTGAAGCCGGGCGCCGTGGTTGTCGATGTAGGCATTAACCGTATCCAAGACCCTGACGGATCTGAGCAGTTGGTGGGAGATGTGGACTACGAAGCGGTCAAAGAGCGGGCCGCTGCCATCACGCCTGTACCAGGCGGCGTGGGGCCGATGACGGTGACGATGCTGCTGGCCAACACCCTGGAAAGCTACAAGCTTCGCAGCCACCTGTAGCCTGGAAGCTGTCCTCAAAATCCATGAACAACTGCCAATGGCCGGCCACCAGGAGGGAGCCTTGGAGACATCAGTGAGGCTTTTTGTATAGCTTGTTACTCCGAGTGGCAGTGAGATCGGGTCATCTTCGGGCTTGCTCAAGAGTCTTCGCTGGGGGAACGCAAGAAGATTGCTAAGCAATAGTTATTCGCCGTCAAATTTTTGTCCAAGTCCTTTACGTTGACAGTCGCAGATCGGGGATCGCTGTAACGTATGGATATGAACTTAGGTTAACTAGCAGCCCGTCTCCCCAAAACTGAAGCTCCGAGGGCGGGCAAGGAGTAGGGTCTCATGCTGCCGAGTGGCTCCAAAAACGCCTCTATGCCGGCGGCCGAATCAGGGCAAGGGGATCCGGCTCCCTTTTTAGCTGATGCTAGCTCTCCGCCTCCGCGAGCTACAACCACCGCTCCCTACGTGGTGCTGCACGGTCATTTCTACCAGCCGCCGCGGGAGGATCCCTGGCTAAACCGCATTGAGCGCCAGCCCAGCGCTGCCCCCTTCCACGACTGGAACGAGCGCATTCTGGCGGAGTGTTATCGTCCCAACGCCTTTGCCCGCATCCTGGACGAGCAGGGGCGGGTGGTGCGCATTGTCAATAACTACGAATTCTTGAGTTTTAACTTTGGCCCCACTCTCCTCTCCTGGTTGGAGGAGCACGATGTTGAAGTGTACCAACGCATCTTGACTGCCGACCGCCTCAGCGCCGAGCGGCTGGAGGGGCATGGCAATGCCATCGCCCAGGTCTACAACCACGTCATCCTGCCCTTGGCCAACGAGCGGGACAAGTACACCCAGATCCGCTGGGGGATTGCCGATTTCCAGCATCGCTTTGGCCGCTTTCCCGAGGGCATGTGGCTGGCGGAAACCGCCATCGATGCGGCAACGGTTAAAGCCTTAGTCGACTGCGGGATCCGCTTTGTCATCTTGGCACCCAGCCAGGCGCAGCGCATTCGTCCTTTGGGTCAAACGGAATGGATCGATGTCAGCCAGGGTCAGATCGATCCCAGCCGGCCCTACCGCTGCTTTACCCCGGATCGCAGCGGCTACCTGGACATTTTCTTTTTTGATGGCCCTATCTCCCGGGATCTTGGCTTTGGCGATATCGTCTACAGCACCCAGTCGCTGGCGGAGCGGATCCGGCTGGCCATCCGCCCTGACAGAAAAGGGGAACCCTATCTGATCAACTGTGCTACCGATGGCGAGACCTTTGGCCACCACAAGCGCAGCGTGGAGCGCACGCTGGCCTACGCCTTTTGCGAAGAGTTTCCCCGGCGGGGGTGGCAGGTGGGCAACTACGGCCACTTCCTCAGCCACCATCCCCCCACCTGGGAGGTGCAACTGAAGCCGGTCACCGCCTGGAGCTGCGCCCACGGGGTAGGACGGTGGTCGCGCGACTGCGGCTGTGGGGCGGTTCCAGGCTGGCACCAGCGCTGGCGGCAACCGCTGCGGGAGGCCCTCAACTGGCTGCGGGATCAGTTGGCCGAGATCTACGAGACGGAGGCCAAGGCCTACCTGCGGGATCCCTGGCTGGCCCGGGATCGCTACATCGAGGTGATCTTGGATCGGGAGCGCTGCGAGGCGTTTTTGCAGGAGCACCAGAGCCACCGCCTCACTGCCGAAGACCGAGTGCAGGTGCTGCGCCTACTGGAGATGCAGCGCTACGGCCAGTTGATGTTTACCAGTTGCGGCTGGTTCTTCGAGGAGCTCTCGCGTCCTGAGGGAGTGCAGATCCTGCGCTACGCGGCGCGGGCCATCGAGCTGGCGGCAGCAGTGGCGGATGTGGATCTGGAAGAAGAGTTTCTGGGCCGCTTGAGCAAGGCTCCCAGTAACCTCGACCTATACAGAGATGGCAAGGGGGTTTACTGGGCTTTGGTGCGCCCCGCTTTGATCAGCCCACAGCGGCTGGTGGCCCAGCACGCCCTGCTTTCCCTGTGCAACGGCATGCCCCGAGCCCCCGGATATATGCTGGAGCCGGTGGATCAGGAGCGCCTGGCTATAGGGGGATCCACACTGCTCGTCGGGCGGGTGAAGCTCGCCTTTCCCAACACCGGCGAAGAGCACGACCTCATCTACGCTCTCCTCCATCTGGGCGGCTGGGACTTTCAGTGTGGGGTTAAGCCGTTTACAGGGCGGCGCAGCTACGAGCAGTTGAAAGCCACCCTGCTATCTGGATCCCGCAGCCGCATCCAGCTAGTCCTAACCCTGCAAGAGCTGTTTGGCCCGGAAACCTTTGACCTCAACGCCCTGATTGAGGAAGACCGGCAGCAGATGCTGCGCTGGCTTACCCAAGACACGTTAGATCGCCTGGCCCAGCTCTATCGCCAAACCTACCTGGAAAATTACGGGGTTTTGATGGCTTTTCGGGCCGATGGCCTGCCGATCCCGGAAGAGCTGTTGGCTGCCGCGCAGATCACTCTCAACCAGCGCCTGTTGAGCAGCTTGCGGGCGATGGAAGTGGAAGGGGGCAAGCAGGATCACCTGCTGGAGTTGCGGGCAATCGCCCGCGAGGCGGAGCAGTTGGGGTGTCAGTTGCGGCGGGAGGAGGCGGCCCGGGTTTTGGATCGGCTCTTGCAGCGGGGGATGTGGCACCTTGCCCACGATTTTGAGCCGGAGAGCTTTGGCGAACAGCTCCACAACCTGGAGGAGTGGCTAAAACTAGCTGACGATCTGCGCCTGCCCATCAACCTGGATAGCCTCCAGGAGCTCTACCTGCTGGGTCTGGAACGGCAGAGAGAACTTCAACTGCATCTGGCTGAAGGGAGCGCGAGCGGCCCAACCCACCTTCGAGAAGAAGGCCAGGAGATCCCTGGCGAAACCTTGCGCCGCCTCTTCCAGCTTGGGCAGCGGCTCCGCGTTAACGTCAACGCCTGGCTGCGTCACCTACAACCCCACCAGTGATCTGAGTGCCGCAGGCTGCGCTTTTGCCCCTCTGCTGCCCAAGGGGAAGAGGGCCTTAGGCTCGAAGGATGGCCGTTGCCCCGCATTTTCCTGAATCTATCGGGATGACAGGATTCGAACCTGCGACCCCTTCGTCCCGAACGAAGTGCGCTACCAAGCTGCGCTACATCCCGAGGAGCAATCCAAATCCAAGGCTTTGTAAGTATAGCATGCCATGCATGGCATCTTCCCGCGGGCGGGAGTCGTTCTGCGCTAAGCTATGGGAATCCACCGTTGCCCTACTGGAGTATGAGTCAGCCCAAGGGTTTCAGCCAATCCAAGCCAGAGAAGAAACCGGCCAAGGCCAACACGGCCAAGCGCAAGGAAGCCGCCAAACGCTACGACGAGCTGAAAGCCAAGGGGATGCCGGAGTTCGCCATTTTTGCCCGGCGCCGCCAAGCTGAGCCCGGCAAACCCAACCCCTGGCTGCCCGTGGGATCCCTGGCGGTCAGTCGCTCCAGCGCCATCCACCAGGCCATCTTCCAAAACGAGGAAGAGCTCAAAAAAGCAGCCGTCCGCCTCTTTCCCCGTCTTAGCAAAGTCAAAGACGAGCTGGAGTTTGGCTTTCGCCTTAAGGACAAAGAGTTTCAAGACGAGCCCATTCAGGTGGCAGTTCGGCCCCAGCCTTCGCCCCTTCAGAGCTGGATAGACAGGGTGCGCAAGTGGCTGGGCCTGGGCAAAAGAACTACCCAAGCCTCCAAGAAAGGCTAAGCCGTGGCAAAGGCTTTGGGTAGCCAGCTCAAAATCAAGGGGTTGACAATCTCTGGGCGCTCGTCGTGGGGGCAATGGCCCGTATCGGGAAGAGGGAAAAATTGGTAGTCGATCCCCTGCACATGGTTTTGAAAGCCGCGACCCCGCTGAATAGGCGTCCAGGGATCCCGTTCCCCCCAAATCACCAGCAGCGGACAGCGCACCTGGGGCAGCAACGCTTCCGGCGGAGGGCCAGGGGGAGCCGTGAGAACAGCGGCAAACACCTGCTGCGCTCCCGGCTCACAGGAAGGGGCGTAGAGGATCTCCACCAGCTCGTCAGTGATGGCGGCAGGGTTGCAGTACACCTGTTTCAGAGTGGCGCGGATCCGCTGCCGCTGCCGCACCCAATCAAACAGAAGGGGCCCCGTGACCGGCGAGGCCACCAGAGCAGTGAAGGTGGCCATGAAAAGGCGGGCCAGCGGGCTGAGCTCGTGGGAGCGGTGGTTGAGACCGCCGGCACAGTTGAGCAGCACGGCTCCAGCAACAAGCTGGGGATAGCGGGCAGCCATGAGCAAGCTGAGCAAGGCGCCGATAGAGTTGCCGATGAACACCGCCGGCTGCCGCACATGCTGCCGCCAAAAATCCGCCAGCAGCTCGGCCCACAGCTCCAGACTGTAGGCAAGGGCCGGCTTGGCCGAGCCGCCAAACCCCAGCAAATCCAAAGCATAGACCCGGTATCCCGCCGCCGCTAGCACAGGGATGTTGTGCCGCCAGTGGCCAATGGAGGCCCCAAAGCCATGCACCAAAATCAGTGGGGAGCCAGATCCCTGGACGACGTAGCGAATGGCGTGACCCCGCCAGCTCCAGGTTTGGGGAGCAAAAGGGGCAATGGGATCGGCTGCCAAACTCGCAGGAGGAGCAGTGAACACAGACAGAAAAAAGATGTGGAGGCGTTGTGGAAGGGTCCCCACCTCCTCATCCTACCGCCACTCTCGAGCGTCTTTCTCTGCCGGCCATTGCCCCCAATCCCTCCCCCCAGAGAGATCTAGCTTCTCGGCAGAACTCTCAGGTGATCACATCCGGCTGCTGCCGACCGGTGCGGGCGCGGATCTGGGCGAAGTGATCCGCCAGTTGGATCAGCTCGGCCAGGGCCACCTGGGGATCCAGGCCGTGCCGGCTGGGATCCGGCTCAAACCGCTCCAAGTACACCCGCAGGGTGGCCCCGTGGGTGCCGGTGCCGGAAAGGCGGTAGACGATGCGGGAGCCGTCCTCAAAGCCGATGCGGATCCCCTGGTTGCGGCTGGTGCTGCCGTCCACGGGATCGGTGTAGCTGAAGTCATCGGCATAGGCTACTGTTTGGGAGCCAAAGCGCTGCCCCACCCAGCTTGCCACGGAGCGCCGCAAGTGCTCCATCAGCTCCTCGGCCACCTCCACCGGTAGCCCCTCGTAGTCGTGGCGGGAGTAGAAGTTGCGCCCGTAGGTGCGCCAGTGGTCTTCCACAATCTGCCGCACCGACTGGCGCCGCACGGCGAGGATGTTGAGCCAAAAGAGGACAGCCCAGAGGCCGTCTTTTTCCCGGATGTGGTGGGAGCCGGTGCCGAAGCTCTCCTCGCCGCAGAGGGTAACTTTGCCGGCATCCAGGAGGTTGCCAAAAAACTTCCAGCCGGTAGGCGTCTCGTAGCAAGGGATCCCCAGCTTGGCCGCCACCCGGTCTGCCGCCTGGCTGGTGGGCATGGAGCGGGCGATCCCCGCCAGCCCCTCCCGGTAGCCGGGCACCCAGTGGGCGTTGGCAGCCAACACTGCCAGACTGTCGCTAGGAGTTACGTAGAACTGGCGGCCCAGGATCATGTTGCGATCCCCATCCCCGTCGGAGGCGGCGCCGAAATCCGGCCCATCCTCCCGAAACAGCAGCTCCACCAGGGCGCGGGCGTGCACCAGGTTGGGATCTGGGTGGAGGCCGCCAAAATCCGGCAGCGGCTGGCCGTTGAGGACACTGCCCTGGGGCGCCCCTAGAGCTCCCTCCAGGATGGCGTGGGCATAGGGGCCGGTGACGGCGTGCATGGCGTCGAAAGCGATGCGAACCCCGGAGGCCAGGTAGTCGCGGATGGCGTCGAAATCAAACAGGCGCTGCATTAGGCCTAGATAGTCGGCCACCGGGTCGATGACGGAAACCGTCAGGGATCCCAGCCGCTGCTCCCCCAGGCGATCCAGGTCCACATCCGGGGCTTGCAGGATGCGGTACTCCCGGATCTGCTGGGTGCGGGCGTAGATGGCCTCGGTCACCTTCTCCGGGGCAGGGCCGCCGTTGCCGATGTTGTACTTGATACCGAAGTCTCCCTGGGGGCCGCCGGGGTTGTGGCTGGCGGAGAGGATGATGCCGCCGTAGGCCCCGTATTTGCGAATTAAGCAGGAAACCGCTGGCGTGGAGAGGATCCCCCCCCGGCCCAGCAGTACTCGCCCGATGCCGTTGGCTGCTGCCATCTTGAGCAGGATCTGGATGGCTTCCCGGTTGTAGTAGCGGCCGTCTCCGCCCACCACCAGGGTTTGGCCGGCGGATCCCTCGAGGACGTCAAAGGTGGATTGGATGAAGTTCTCCAGGTAGTGGGGCTGCTGGAACACCTGCACCGGCTTGCGCAGGCCGGAGGTGCCCGGCTTTTGGTCGGGAAAAGGGATGGTGGCCACGGTGCGCAGGATCATAGGCTGCCCAACTCTGCTCGCCCCTCTACTATCTCATCGTTGGGGCCTCTAGGGAGGATCCCTGGGCAGCTTCAAGCTCAGGGCAGGACTTTGAGCGCCTGGCCAGCGCTGCGGCCATAGCGGCTGGGATCGTACATCTCCTCGACAAGGGCAGGGGCCACCTGGAATTGGCCAGGGATCTCGGGACGGAAGAGGTAGACGAACTCGTGGCGGCCCCGCTTGAGCTCGGTGCTGAAGAAGGCCACCCGGTCGTCCCGGTTCTCTTGATGGGCCCAAAACCAGTCCCACCAGTAGTCGGCGGCAAGCCCTCGCGGATCCCGGGAGGTGATCTCGGCGCCGCTGGGCAAGGGATCCTCGATCACCACGTAGTGGCTATCCCGCTCAGCTTCCACCGTCAGCCGGGCCAGGAGCACCTCGCCCGCCCGCACCGCCTCGCCGGGGCGCAGGAGCTGTTCCCGGTAGCGGATCTCGCCATTGGCTTGGGGCTGGGGCTGTAGGCGGAAGTAGCGGCGGCTCACCGTGAAGCCCTGGCTGTCGGGGGGCGGCAGCTCCGGCAGAAAGGCCTCTCCCCGCAGGCTGTAGTAGAGGGGGCCGGGGCCGGATTTTTCCAGGCGCAGGCGGCGCAGGTTACTCACTTCGGCGTCGTCCCAGTCCAGCACCTGGCGAGGATCCTGAGGACCGGCCTGCCACTGGGCCAGTTGCGCCCCGCTTACCCCATCTTGCACCCGCACCTGGCGGGGGCCAGGCTGTTGCTGTTGCTGGGCTTGGTAGTGGGCCACCAGGCCCAGGAGGGCGTCGGCGGTGGCTTTGGTGGTGCGCCAGCGGTTGTCCTGCCGTTGCTGGAGAAGGGCGGTGGCGATCTCCCCGGCGCGGCCATCCTGGAGGCGCACGGCCAGTTGCAGGAGGGGCCCGGCCACCTCCAGGTCGTCGTAGGTGGGGCGTTCCCCGGCTGGCGGAGCGGAGGCGGCAGGAATAAACCAGCGGCCCTGGGGATCCCTTTGTCGCCGTTGCAGACCTTCCTCCAGAGCCGCCTGGGCGAGATCCCGCTGGCCCCGTTGCAGGGCGGCCAGGCCGCGGTAGGCCAGGCCAAAGGTGGAAAGCTGCGGCGGCGGCGGCAGCTCGGCAGTCACCAGCGCCGGATCCCAGAGGGCCAGGCTGTAGGCCACAAAGGCCCGCAGATCGGGGGAGAGGCGTTGGAACGGCTGCCCAGCCAGATACTCCAAAGCCCGCCGCACCCGCCACTCCTTGAGGGCGTAGCCGGCGGCCTGGGCGAGATGATAGCCCTGCAGGATGTAGGCGGTCAGGTAGGGGTTGCTGGTGTCGTAGGCCCACCAGCCCCAGCCGCCGTCGTAGTTCTGGGATTCCTCCAGCCGCTGCAGGCCGGCCCGAACCACCCGCGGCAGCCGCTCCAGGGTGGGCAAGCGCAAGCTGAGGCCCAACTGCTCGCCGGCCTGGGCCACCGCCAAGGCGGGCAAAAAGCGGCTCAAAGTCTGCTCGGTGCAACCGTAGGGGAACTGCACCAGGTAGTCCAAGGGCCCCAACAGCTCCGCTGCGGGGCTGGCGGCCAGTTCCAGATGCAGGTGTCGGGATCCCGGCACCCAGGTGGCCGGCCAATCCAAAGGCAGCTCAAGGCCATCCTCCTGCAGCCGCCCCGTTTGGAAGAAGCGGTGCACTGCCCCTAAGGGCTGACTGGGGATCCGCAGTTGCAGCGCATCCTGCAGCCCCTCCCCTTGTGCCCAAACCCGCAGGGGGGTCTCGCCGGCCCCCAGCACCCGCAGGGGCCATTCCACCCGCTCCGCCCTCTGGGCCGGCACGGTAAGGCGTTGTCGATCCGGGCCTTGCAACGCCAAGTTGGCGGGCACTTCCAGCCCCACCTCCACCGCCTGGGCTTTTGTGGTGCGATTTTGCACAACAGCGGCCAAGGTGAGTTGATCCCCCACCTGGAAAAAGCGAGGGGTGGCCAGGCGCACCAAGAGGTCTTTGCTGACGGCGACGCTGGCCAGGGCGGATCCCACCTGGGTGTCGGCGGTGGCGGCGCGGGCAGTCAAGCGCCAGGTGGTCAGGTTATCCGGCCAGCGCACCTCTACCTGGGCCAGGCCATCGGCGTCGGTAACCAGATCCGGGAACCAGGCAGCCGTGTCGCGAAAGTCTTCCCGCACTTGGCCGGCCAGCTTGTCGGCGCCGCCGGGATATTGTTGCGGGAAAGAGGTGGTGGTGGTGACTTGGTTGTCCTGGCGCCCGTAGAAGAAGCGGCGGATATCGGGGGTAAAGTCGGGCCGGAGCAGGTAGAGGGCATTGTCCACGATCCCCAGCCCCACCTCGGCGCTGACCGGCTGCCCTTGGGCATTGCGGGTGCGGATTTGAATTCGGGCCGTCTCCCCCGGCTGGTAGGTGGGCTTATCCGTCTGCAGCTCCACCTGCAAAAAGCGATCCAGCGGCGAGACCCGCAGCAGCGCCTCGTTCTGGTACAGCCGCCGCTCTGGGCCAACGACAGTGGCGGTGACGTAGAGGTTGGGGCGATACTCCTCCCGGATGGGCAGGCGCAGGGTGGCCGTATGCCCCTGCAGGCGCAGCAGTTGTACCTGGTGCAGCCGGGATCCCTCCAGGCCCACCAGCACCGGCAGATCCGGCAGCGGCGAGGCGATCAGGATCTGGGCCTCTTCCCCCACTTCGTAGATCTGGCGATCCGCCACCACCTCCAGGCTGGGCAGGGATCCCCAGCTTTGCAGGGGGCTGCCCGGCTCCACCACCCAGAGAGAGGCGACCTCCTGCACGCGACGGCGGCGGGGATCCCATGCCGTCAACCGCACCCGGTAGTCTCCCGGCTCCAGGTCGGCGGGCAAGCTGAGGGTGAGGCTGCCCTCCCCGTTGACGATCTGAAAAGGCTGCCGCAGCAGGGTACCTTGCCGTTGGTAGGTGCTGCTCTTGGGATCCCAGCGCCAGCGCTCCAGGCTCAGCTCTCCGGTGGCGCTGACGGGGCGGCCATCGTAATCGCGGGCTTGCAGCCGGTAGGTGAGGGTATTCCCCGGAGCCGGCAGATGGCGGTTCACTTCCGCAAACAGAGCAAATTCGCCAGCCGTGACCCAGGCCCGCGCCGATCCTGTTACCGTCCGGCGGCTGATATCGGTCACCTCCACCTCGATGCGCAACTGCTGCACCTCTTGGGGGCCCCAGTAGCTGTCTTCTTCCCAGTTGAGATCCTGCAGCAGGCGATCCAGGCGAAACTCCGCCCGCCCCTGGGCATCCGTCACCCCTTCTCCTTCCGCCACCAACTGGCCGTAGCCGCCATAGTAGCCCTGCTCCTCTCCCAGGTCGTCGGCGAAATAGTCTTCCTCGGCAGAACGGGGCAACAGCCCATAGCGCAGGCTCCAGTCGGGGCTGCTGTAAACTCGGTAGCGGAGCTGGGCAGCGGCCACCGGCGCGCCGAAAAGATACTCGGCCTCCACCTGCACCTTCAGGGATCCCCCCCGCACCAGCCAAGGCCGGTCGGGCACCACCGTCACCTCAAACTCCGGTTTGCGGTAGGCTGCCACCCCAAAGTCGGTGGACTCGCGGCTGGATCCCTGGAACTGCCACTCTAGGCTGTAGCTGCCCAGGGGGGTTTCTTCCGGCAATTGAAACTGCCCGTGGACGCTGCCGAAAGCGTTGGTGGCCAGGGTCTGCTCCTCCAGCACATCGCCGTTGGGAGCGGCGAGGGTTACTTGCAGCGGCTGGCCTGCCGGGGGCGGGGTGAGGCGGCCTTGCTCCCGCACCAGGGCGCGAAAATAAACCGTCTGGCCGGGGCGGTAGAGGGGGCGGTCTGGGTAGGCGTAGATGCGGTACGGCTGGTTCCAGCCGTAGGTGTAGCTGCGGGACAAAACCTGCAACGTGTTGTCGGCGCTGCGGCCATAGACCACCAACGAGGATCTCTCCCCCGCCGGCAAGCTAAACTGGGCCAGCCCCTCCTCGTCGGTGGTGGCCGTCAAGGGATCCCCCCACTCCCCAAAAACTTGGATCTGGATCCCCGGCAGAGGACGCAATTCCTGCAAATGCACCGCCTGCACCACCAACTGGCTGGCATCCTGTTTCTGGATTAGGCCCAGGTCGCTTACCAAAAGCCACTCCTCAGAACGGGGCAAAGGTGCACTCGGGTTCAGCGGCTCCTGTCCTTCCGCCTCCAGCCAGTAGGCCCCCGGCGGCAGGATCCCCAGATCCAAGGTGCGGGTCACCTCTTCTCCCCCCAGCGGCTGCTGCCAACGGCGCAGCAGCTCTCCTCGCAGGGTGGAATACAAATCCGGATCCAGGGATCCGTAGCCGAGGGCCAAATTCCGCAAGCGAGGGGATCCCTCCAGATCGGCCAGGGAAAAGCGGTAAACGGCAAACTGCACCGCCCTCAAGCCACTGGCCCTCCACTCCAGCCGCGCCGGCTCGGCGGTCGTGAACACCTGGCTGGTGCTGTAGAGGTAGAGGCTGGGGGGCAGAAGCTGCGGGCGCAGGAGAGGAGCAGAAGCTACTGACCCTTCCCGCACCTGCACAGGCCTCTCGCTGAAGACGGTTTCCAGGCCGGATCCCCGCACCGTCACCCGGTATTCCCCAACGGGCAATTGATCCAAGCGATACTCGCCCTCCGCAGACGGGCTGACGCTGCGGCTCACCGGGCCGGCGGCAATCACCTGGACGTTCCCCGGCGCCACCCCTGCCGGCAGCTCCACCCGCCCCGTCAGGGATCCCGTCGGCGGCTCCGACAGCAAAACCGCCAGCCCCACGGCCAAGAACACCCCCAGGGCCACCAACCAGCGCCGCAGCATGGGATCCCTTCCTCCTCCCTATGTGTCCTGGTTGCCCTGGGGACGGGGTCGCTACTTCACCAGCTCGAACACGTTGAACATCGGCAGGTACATGGCCACGATGATGCAGCCCACCATCCCCCCCAAGATCACGATCATCAGCGGCTCCAGCAGGCTGGTGAGGGCGCGCACCGCCTCCTCCACCTCCAGCTCGTAGAAGTCCGCCGTCTTCATCAGCATGGCATCCAGCTCCCCCGTCTCTTCGCCCACGCTGATCATCTGGATGGCCATGATCGGGAAGACCTTGGCCTTATCCAGGGCCGGGGCGATCTGGCCCCCTTCCGAGATGGATTGGCGGGCGGCGTCGATGGCGTTGGCCACCACCTGGTTGCCGGAAGTGTCGCGCACAATTTCCAACGAAGTCAGCACCGGCACCCCAGAGCGGGTCAAGGCCCCAAAGGTGCGGCAAAAACGGGCCACCGCCGACTTCTGGATCAGATCCCCGAAAATGGGCAGCTTGAGGGCCAGCGCGTCGATGGTCTCCTTGCCGGCGGGGGTGCGATAAAAGCGGCGGAAGGCAAAGAAGACCGCCACCAGAAAGCCCACCAGGCCCAAGCTGTACTGGGGCGTGCGCAGGAACTTGCTGATGTTGATGAAAAACTGGGTAAAGGCGGGCAGCTCACCCCCCAAGTCGTTGTAGATGCTCTCAAACGTGGGCAAGATAAACAGCACCATGCCCAAAAAGATTAAGACGGCCAAGATGGTCACCACCACCGGGTAGGTCATGGCCGATTTAATTTGCTTCTGCAGGCGATCCATGTCCTCCAGCAGCTTGGCCAGGCGGTTGAGCACCTCGTCGAGCACGCCGCCCACCTCCCCCGCCTGCACCATGCTGCAGTAGAGGCCGTCAAAGGCATCCGGATAGGGGCGGATGGAATCGGACAGGTTTTTCCCCGCCTCCACTTCCGCCCGAATCGCCCGCAGGTATTTTTTGAGCTTGGGGTTGCCGGTTTGCTCCTCCATAATGGTGAGGGAGCGCACCATCGACACGCCGGCGTTGATCAGGGCAGCAAATTGCCGCGAGAACACCGCCTTGTCCCGAATGTCGATGGATCCCAGCATCGAGAAATCAAAAGAGGTCTCCAGCGAGAAAAAGGGCTTTTCTTCCTGAATGTCCTCTGGCTTGGCAAAAACGCCCTCTCGGCGCAGCCGTGCACGCGCCTCGGTCAAGTTGTTGGCCACCACCGTCAGGCGTACCGGCTGACCGGCCTTTAACCCCCGAACCTTGTAGCGCGGCATAGCTTACCCCCGATTCAAACTCATGATGAGAGGGTTCGAGTTGTGGGATCCAGCCCCCGAACTTTGGGCAACTAACTTTCTCAGCTAGAGCTTAGCCACAAATTGAGGCGGCGGCCAGAGATCGGCAAGAAGACCTCACCCCGGGACGCGGCGCTGCGGCTCAACGACGGACGGCAACCCCCGCTGGACGCTGGTGTTGAGCTGCCGCGGCTGGCGAGGGCCCGGCAACGTTGCCCAACAGCCGCTGCAACTCCTCAGGGCGAGAGGTCTTGGACATGGCCGTCTCGAAGTCGATCTTGCCCTGCAGGTAGAGGTTGGCCAGATCCTGCTCCAGGGTCTTCATGCCCTGCTTGCCGCCCGTCTGGATGGCCGAGTAGATCTGGGCCGTCTTGCCCTCCCGAATCAGGTTGGCAATGGCCGGCGTCACCACCATGATCTCTTGCACCAGCACCCGCCCGGGCTCTCCCGGCTTGGGGTTGAGGCGGCGGGCCAAAGTTTGCGAGAAGACGGCCTTGAGGGAGTTGGAGAGCTGCACGCGGATCTGCTGCTGCTGCTCCGGCGGGAACACGTCCACCAGGCGATCCACCGTCTGGGCGGCAGAGCTGGTGTGGACCGTGGCAAAGCAGAGGTGGCCGGTCTCGGCGGCGGTGATGGCCAACTGGATGGTTTCCAGATCCCGCATCTCCCCGATCAGGATCACATCCGGATCTTCCCGCATCGCCGCCCGCAGAGCATTGGCAAAGCTCTTGGTGTCTTCGCCCAACTGCCGCTGGTGGATGATGCTGCGGATGGGAGTGTAGATGTACTCGATGGGATCCTCGATGGTGAGGATGTGCTCGGCCCGCTCGCGGTTGATGAAGTCGATGATAGCGGCCAAAGTGGTGGACTTGCCGGATCCCGTCGGGCCGGTCACCAACACCAGGCCCCGAGGCAGACGGGCCATCTCCTTACACACATCCGGCAGGCCCAGCTTGTCGATGTTGGGGATCTCAGAGGCCAGCGCCCGCATGGCGCAGGCGTAGGTGCCGCGATCCCGGTAGACGTTGACGCGGAAGCGCCCGATCCCGCGCACGCCGTAGGAGCAGTCCAACTCCCAGTTTTGCTCCAGGTGTTTGCGCTGGGTGTTGTTCAACATGCTGAAAATGAGCCGCTGCACCTCCTCAGGGGTGAGGGGCTCGTGCTCGGTTGGCTGGAGTTCGCCATTGATGCGGAAATAGGGGGGCAAACCGGCTGAGATGTGGATGTCAGAACCGCCCCTGCGGACGATTTCTTCCATCAGGTCTTCGATCATGAGTTGTGGCATAGGGCTGGTGTCTCCAATCGGTAAGCTGAGTCAGGCTGGGTTCGACCTAGGAGTTGTCGATGAAAAACCCTTCTAAAGCCGGGCTAGAGGCAACCCTCCAGGACTCGTATAGGACTGTTATAATCAGCACCTTGGCGGCGTCAAGAGCCAGGCGCCTTGCCTAAAACTTCGGCGTCAGGCAGTAGGGGCAATCCATCCAGTCTACCTGCAGGGCGGCGCCACAGTTGCGGCAGGTGCTAAGGGCCTTGGCACGGGCCTTCAGCTCCGTTTCCAAACCCTTGTCGGTGAGGATAACCCGATCTACCTCCTCCAGCGTGGTCAGGCCCTGCTTTACCAGCATCAAGCTGTAGGCGAGCAGGGTTTTCATGCCGCTTTCGACAGCGGCTTCCTTGATGACCTCCGTGGGAGCCCCCTTGTTGATCAACTCGGCCAGGCGGTCGTTCATGCGCATGAACTCGTACACCCCCACGCGGCCTTTGTAGCCCACGCCCCCACATTTCTCGCAGATGGGCTTGCCGGTGGCTTTGCGCTGCTCGATCTCTTTGGGGGAGAGCTTGTTGGCTTTGTAGAAGGTGAGCTGTTCGCCGTCGCCGCTGAGGCTGAGGCCATAGCGGGCCAACTCCTCGGATGTGGGGTGGTACGGGATCCGACACTCGGTACATACCCGACGCATCAAGCGCTGGGCCAGCACCCCCAACAGCGAGCTGGAGATCATGAACGGCTCGATCCCCATCTCCGTCAGACGGGCGATGGCACCGGGGGCATCGTTGGTGTGCAGGGTGGTCAACACCAGGTGGCCGGTGAGGGAGGCTTCGATGGCGGTTTTGGCCGTCTCGTGGTCGCGGGTTTCCCCCACCAGGATCACATCCGGGTCTTGCCGCAAGAAAGCGCGCAGGATCATGGCAAAGTCCATGCCCTTTTCGCGGATCACCTGCACCTGGGTGATCCCCGGCAGGGAGTATTCGATGGGATCCTCGGCGGTGCTGATGTTGATGCCGGGATCGTTCACTTCTGCCAGCGCCGAGTAGAGGGTGGTGGTTTTCCCGGATCCGGTGGGCCCGGTTACCAAGATCAGGCCAAAGGGTCGCCTGACAACCTCCTTGAAGCTGGCCAGGGTCTCTGGGTCGGTGATCAGCTTGTCCAGGCCGAGCTGGGTGGCGGAGTTGTCCAGAATCCGCAGCACGATCTTCTCCCCGTAGCGGGAGGGCAGGGTGCTGACCCGGAAGTCCACCTTGCGCCCCTTGAAGACGCGGCGAATCCGCCCATCCTGGGGCATGCGCCGCTCGGCAATGTTCAAATTGGACATGATTTTGAAGCGAGCGGTAAGGGCAGGGACGATCTTCTTGGGAAAGTTTTCAAAAGCCTGCCGCAACACCCCATCTTTGCGGAAGCGGATGCGCAGGTATTCTTCTTGTGGCTCGATGTGGATGTCGGACGCCCCGTCCTGCAGGGCCTTGACCAGGATCTGGTTGGACAGTTTAATAATCGGGGCATCATCTGCCGATTTGAGCTGCTGCTCCAGGGATCCCTCGCCAGCCTCATCGACGGCGACATCCTCGATGCTGTCCAGATCGAGCTCGGCGATGTTGACCACCACCTCTTCTTCCTCTTGGACAGGGGCAGCCGCGTCGTTGATCCCCTTGATGGCCAGCAGCTCCGCCTGGGCATCCATGTAGCGGTTGATCAGGGCGTCGAAATCCCGCTGGGTGAAGACCCGCCGCTGCAGCTTCAGCCCCTGGATGCGGAAGCGCCGCTGGATGTCGTCCAGCGCCTGCAGGTTGTCCGGCCTGACCATCGCCACCAGCACTTGGTTGTCTTGGCGGCGGATGGGCAAGAACTTGTAGCGGTTGCAGATGTCGAGAGGCAAGAGCGAGTCGATGAGCCCGATCATCTCCGAGATCTCCACCGGCTCCAAATCGATGTCGAGGGGGGGGATCCCGTAGATGATTTTCAGCTCAAAGAGCTGCTGCCGCTTGTAGGCCCGCTCCAGGTCAGGGGTGATCTCTTTGCCGACAATCTCTTTGACCACCAGGGCTAGGGCCTTGCTGCCCCCTTCGCGATCGGCTTTGAGGGCGTTTTGGATGTCCTGGATTTGCTTATCGTCGGCAAAGCCCAGCTCTTTGAGCTTGCGGCCGAAAGGAGTGATGCTGACGTTGGCAATGGCCAGGGCTTTGCTGGCCGCAACGCTGCGACGGGTTAGAGGAGTAGGAAGGTCATTCATGCTGCCGGGCCACCCAGGATGTATTCACATAATGACTGCAGTTAACCGCAGGGATCAACGGTGGGGACATGCAGGCCTGCGCGTCCCAAAGGGCGCTGCCCATGGCCTTACTATGCCCCAACTTGGTTGAAACTTAAATCCCCCTTCCTAGTTCCGGCAGGGTGGTGACGCCTGTCTGGTCAGGCCGGGATCTTCGCCGGATCCACGGGGCCGGTTGGGGGCCTGCTTCCAGAGAGGGATCAGCTTAAGATGGGGAGCAGGCCGGCGGCTTGCGAGCCTTTCCGACGGGAGAAGCCTGCTAACTTGTCCCCTTTCTCGAGACAGCTTCTGCCAATGGCTGAGATCGGTCGAAAATAGGGCGGGCAACGCCAAGCTGATGGGAAATTCGGGGGACAAGCTAAGCTCAAAGGGACGGAGTCGGCCCAACTTGTTCAGGATTACCTCGCTGCAACTGCCCATGCGGCTCTACGTCGAACCCTTTACCGTTCACAAGCGCTATGCCCTCACCCTCAGCCGCGGCACCTATACCGAGGCCACGCTGGCCTGGGTGCGGATCGAAGAGGAGGGGATCGAGGGCTGGGGGGAGGCCTGTCCTTTCTCGGTGAGCGAGGACTGCCACCAGTCTTTGGAGGATATCTTGGTGGGTTTGGAGGTGGCCAAAGGGATCCTACGCCGCCACTCCCCCTGGGAGCGGCAGGCCATTGAGGCGGAACTGCTGCGGGCCGGGATCCCTTCGGCGGCGCGGGCAGCAGTAGACATGGCCCTGCACGATTGGATGGGCAAACGTCTGGGGATGCCCCTGTGGCAGGTGTGGGGACTGGATCGCTCCCGCATCCCGCCCACCACTTTGACCATTGGCATTTCCACCCCTCAGGCGGCCCGCCAGCGTGCCTTGGCCTGGATGGAACAGACCCAAGCGCGGGCCTTCAAGATCAAGCTGGGCAGCGACTTGGGGCTGATGGCCGATCAGAACATGCTGATTGCCGTGCAGGAGGTGATCCCGCTGGGATCCCTGATTACTGTGGACGCCAATGGTGCCTGGACGGTGGAACAGAGCCTGAGCATGAGCAATTGGCTGGCGGGGCAGGGGGTGAGCTACCTGGAGCAGCCCTTGGAGAGGGGACAGGAGGCGAAGCTGATCACCCTCTGGCACGAGTCGAAGCTGCCCATCTTCGTGGATGAGAGTTGTTTCGACAGCCGCGATATTCCCGCCCTGGTGGATCGGGTGCACGGCATCAACATCAAGCTGATGAAGTGCGGCGGCCTTAGCGAAGCCTGGCGCATGATCCACACCGCCAAAGCCTATGGGCTCCAGGTGATGCTGGGCTGCTACAGCAACACCGCCCTGGGCAACACGGCGGCGGCCCACCTAGCGCCGCTGGTGGACTACGTGGACTTAGACAGCCACCTCAATCTCATCGACGATCCCTTCTCCGGGGCTTCGGTGCAGGAGGGCTGTCTCATCCCCACCGACCGACCCGGCCTAGGGGTGGAGTTGCGGGAGTAGGACCATGCTCTCCAGTCAAACTCGGGTGGCCATCCTGCTCCACGGCGGCCTGTTGGGGGAGTACGGCAAAACAGGGCTGGGGCTATTGCGCTATGGGCCTTTTCCAGTGGTGGCCGTCATCGATCGGGAGCAGGCGGGGAGATCCCTGGCCCAACTCACGGGCATTGCCAAAGACATTCCCATCGTAGCCTCGGTGCAAGAGGCGCTGGTTTACGGCCCCGAGGTGTTGGTGATTGGGATCGCTCCTTCCGGCGGCCAGTTGCCCCCTGAGTGGCGGGAGGAGCTCTGCCAAGCCCTGCAAGCCGGCTTGTCTTTAGCAAACGGGCTGCACACCCCCCTAGCGGAAGATGCCCAGTTGCGGCAGTGGCTGCAGCCGGGAGCCTGGATCTGGGACATTCGCCGCGAACCCCCTGGTCTGGGAGTAGGGAGGGGCCTAGCTCGCTCTCTCCCCTGTCGGCGGGTACTGACGGTGGGCACCGATATGGCCGTGGGCAAAATGTCCACCAGCCTGGAACTGCACCGGGCCAGCCTGAAGCGCGGCCTGCGCTCCCGCTTTTTGGCCACCGGACAAACCGGGATCCTCATCAGCGGCGATGGGATACCCCTGGATGCGGTGCGGGTGGACTACGCCAGCGGCGCTGTGGAGCAACTGGTGTTGCGCTATGGATTTGACCACGACATCCTGCACATCGAAGGCCAGGGATCCCTGCTCAACCCCGCCTCTACAGCAACCCTGCCCCTGTTGCGGGGATCCCAGCCCACCCACTTGATCTTGGTCCACCGAGCTGGGCAAACCCACATCAAAGGGATGGACTACGTACCCATCCCTCCCCTGCGTAAGGTCATCGAGCTGTACGAACAGGTGGCCAGAGCTGCCGGCGCCTTTGCCCCCGTGCCGGTGGTGGGGGTGGCCCTCAATACCTTCGGTTGGGAGGAGGAAGCCGCCCTGGCCCAGATCCGCCAGGTGGAAGTGGAGACCGGGCGGCCCTGTACCGACGTGGTGCGCTTTGGGGCGGATCCCCTCTTGGATGCCATTCTCTCGACAGGCTAGCCTCAGGGATCTCCCTTAGGGCGAGTTTCGCTGTCGAGCACTTCCAGGATGGCCTTGGCGGCGCGGGCCAAAACTCCCGGCTCCCCCAGCGCTGCCCGCATAGCAGCATAGTCGGCCTGCAGTTGGGTGCGGCGCTCGGCCCGAGTCAGCAGCTCCAAGGCCAGTTGGGCGACTCGCTCTGGCTGGGCCTCCTCCTGGAGGAGTTCCGGCACAATGGGGCGCATCAGCACCAAGTTGGGGGGAGACATAAAGGGCACCGACACCTTCAGCCAATGGCGGGCCAGCCAAAAGGTAATTGGGTTGAGGCGGTAGATCACCACCTGCGGGATCCCCAAAATGGCCGCCTCCAGGTTGACAGTTCCCGACTTGGCCAGCACCAGGTCGGCGGCCGCCAACAGCAGGTGATGCGCCTTCGGAGGCGAAGGGCGAGGCAAGAGAAGGGTGAGATCCTCCAGCCCATAGCGGCGGGCGGCTTGGGCAATCGGGGCGGCAAAGCGGGGCGAGGCCAGCGGCGCCCAAAACCGCACCTGGGGCAGGCGAGCCCGCAACAGCCGCGCTGCCTGGAGCAAGATGGGCAAAACCGAGCGCAGCTCCTGGCGGCGGGAGGCCGGCAGCAGCGCCACCACCATCGCTTCCTCAGGGATCCCTAACTCAGCCCTGGCCTGAGCGCGACCGGGTACACTCGCCAAAATATCCAGCAGGGGGTGGCCCACATAGCAAACCTGGGCACCTGCTGCGGCGTAGTAGCGGGCTTCTTCAGGGAAAATCGCCACCATCAGTCGCATCTGCTGGGCTAGGCGGTAGGTGAGGCGGCTGTTGGGCGACCACACCCATTCTTGGGGGGCAATGTAGTAAACGGCAGGGATGCGTCGCCGCTGCAACAGGCGGGCGATGCGGCTATTGATGCCGATGTAATCCACCAGGATGGCCAAATCAGGCGGGTCTTGCGCCAGGAAGCGGCGGATCTTCCACTCCGTCCATAGGGCAGGGCCGACGAAGGGGAGAGCCTCCAGAATGCCGATAGAGCTGATCTCCGTGGTGCGGTGCAACAGATTGGCCCCCGCAGCGGCCATCTCCTCTCCCCCAACTGCCGTGATGCGTAGGTGCGGGCGTTGGCGCAGCAACTCGCGGATGAGATGGCCGGCCTGCAGATCCCCGGAGACTTCTCCGGTGCAGATAAACAGATGGCTCACAGGTCGTCCTCTTCTCTGCTGCGGCGCAAGGCCGGCAGAGGGCCGCGCCGTTGGGGTTGGGAAAGGGAATCTTCCAAAAATTGCAGCAGATGGAGCAGGGATCCCGTCTCGTCCACCAGCTCTTTCCCCTGCAGGGAGAAGATGCTAGAGCCCCCCTCGCTTCGCAGACTCTCCCGCAGCGTTTGCAGCGCTTTTTCCAGGGGCAAACCGGAACGGTAGAGGAGCCGGTAGGCCTGCCGCAAGGCCGCCAGGGATCCCTCCATCCCCTTGGCTCGCCGCAACCCCACCAAGTTAAGGCCCCGGATGCGGGCCGGGTGCCCCTCCACCAACATGTAAGGCGGCACGTCGCGATCCACCCGGCTCATGGCCCCCACCATAGCCAGGCGCCCCACACGGGTAAACTGGTGGATCCCGACCATGCCGCCGATGCGCGCCTGCGACTCAATGTGAATGTGGCCAGCCAGGGAGACAGCGTTGGTGATCACCACCTGATTTTCGATGACGCAGTTGTGGGCGACGTGGACGTAGGCCATCAGCAGGTTGTGATCGCCGACCACCGTCGCTTCCCCTTCATTGGTGGCTCGGTTGATGGTGACGAACTCGCGGATGCGGTTGCCCTTGCCGATCACCACCTGAGAGGGCGCGCCGCTGTACTTCAGATCCTGAGGCTCCGTGCCCAGCACCGCCCCCGGAAAAATCTGGTTGTCCTCGCCAATATCTGTCCAACCATCGATCACCACGTGGGCCCCCACCACCGTACGGGCGCCAATGCGCACATGCTCGCCGATAACCGCATAGGGGCCAACTTGTACCGTCTCGTGCAACTCAGCCTTCGGATGGATCACCGCTGTGGGATGAATCCGAACAGAGGAGTTGGGAGTGGATCCCGCTGAAGCCAACGAACTCATTTCTAACCTAGCCAGCAAATGTAGCTACGCTCCCAACCCTGCGATTAGGGCTTGCTTGGGGAGGGCACAATCCTCCACCGCTCTGCTGTGAAACTCCGACCGGGAGGTGAAAGCAGCACTTGACATGCCCCTATCCCAACACTTTAGCAGGGTCTTTCCACGCCAAGTTGCCTCCGCTGGGCTCCTCCTCGATGGGGAAAACAGATGGCCACCCCCCACTTGCCCCGCGGTTGCGGAGCGCCAAAGGCCCCGCTGCTGGCCGCTGTTGGCCCATCAATCCACCAGGGAGAACATCAGCTCCCCTTCGGTCACCAACTGTCCCCCCACCTGGGCCCGACAAAACATCTTGCCGATGCGTTTTTGCCGGATGGTGAGCAAATTGGCTGACAGCAGCAACTGATCCCCCGGCAGCACGGGGCGGCGGAAGCGAACGCCATCGATGCCGGCAAAGAGAGCCAACCGCCCAGCCACATCCGGCAACTTGGTCAACACGATCCCCCCCAACTGCGCCATGGCCTCGACGATCAGAACGCCGGGCATGATCGGTCGGTTGGGGAAGTGCCCCTGGAAAAAGGGCTCGTTGAAGGTGACGTTTTTCAGGCCCACCGCCCGTTGCCCTGGTTGATACTCCACCACGCGATCCACCAGCAAAAAAGGGTAGCGATGGGGCAGGATCTCCAGGATTTGATCCGTGGTGAAGACGGGGGGAGCGGTTGCCAACTGGGCAGCTGCTTCAGCCGAGAGAAGAGGTGGAGGAGAGACATCAGAGGACATAGTAACCCACAGAGCCAGAAGACAAACCGTGAAACCGTGACGTACTCCCGCACTCATGCTGACGCATAGAGTGCAGGCTTCATGGCTTACGCCACGCTTCGCCAACAGTGACTCCTGCCCAATGGCAGGACATTTCCTGAGCTTGAAGAACGGGACGCCCCACCGCTCTGGATTTGATAACTCGCGCCGAGTTGTGATCCCGTGACAGCCTTAGCCCGCAGGAGGGGCAATCGTGCCACCGCTCATGCAGCTTTTTGGGCACCTCACGACCACACCCCGAGCACCCTTGACTGCTGCCGCGGGGATCCCCTGCAATCGTCAACAGCCCAGCTCTTTCAGCCTTGGCTGCCAGAATTTGCAGGAACTGCCCCCACCCAGCATCATGCACAGATTTGGCCAGTCGAGTCCTCGCCAGACCTTTGATGTCCAACGCCTCATGGGCTATGTGCTTTCTTGTCTGCAAAAGTTTGCGGGCAGTTTTGTGGTGAAAATCTCGGCGCTGGTTGGCTACTTTCTGATGTGCCTTGCTCAACCTCTTGACCGCTTTCTGGTAGCGGTTTGGCCTCTTCTGCTTGCGCGATACAGACCGTTGCAGCCGCTTGAGGGGCTTTTGCGCCCTACGGTAATGCTGAGGAACCTCAACCGCCTCACCCTCATCGGTGACCAAGAAAGAGCTTAGCCCCAGGTCTATCCCCATCGTGTTTTCCCACGTTGGCGTGTCAGGGCTCCATTCCGGGACAGACGAATCCTGCAAACTCAAGGTGACGTACCACCCATCCACCTTGCGGGTGATGGTGGCCGTTTTGATAACAAACCCCTCAGGCAAAGGACGGTGTTGGACCAGCTTGACCGGCCCAATCTTGGGCAGATGGATAAACTGCCCTCGAATGCAGTCCTGCTTCATCTGGGGGAAGGTGAAGGAGCGATACCGCCCAACACCCTTAAACCTGGGCCTGCCTGCCCGCTTGCCGTTACAGTCACCTTTTAGCCATCGGTCAAACGCTCTTTGCACTCGTTCTACACAGTCTTGGAGCACCTGGGAATGAATCGCTTGGTATTCGGGGAAGAGAGCCTTTGTGTTTACCAAGTCTCGTTTCTGTGAGTAGAAATCGGGCTTGTCTTTCAACTCAGGCAGATGGCAGACCGTCAAGGAGCAGGCATGGATATTGCAGCGATTCTGCTCCCACCCGTTGAACCGTTCTGCCAGGCGATAGTTGTACTGCTTACGCAGCAGCTCCAGCCACTCACCCATCAGGGCGACTTGGCTAGCAGTAGGGCGCAAGCGGTACTGGTAAGCGGTTCTCATGATGAATGCATTGTACCTGTTGAACGCTCCCGCCTCTCATCCCGACTCTGACCGGCCCGCCCCCCTATATCTCCCCGTATACGGGGGGACTGGGGGGCTGGGGGACTGGGGGGTACAGAGCGGGGCTTCCAGGACTACGTCCCGCTAGCGCGAACGGCGGATTAGCTAAAGCCCGCATGGGCGGGCATTGAACCCAAAGCAAGGCCGCACAGAGAAATTGCAGCAGGCCAGGAACTTTTCACCCATCCCAGCAGCCGGGATCCCCCTCAAAACGAAGAGCGAGATTCCACCCCACCGAGGCAAAGGGGATCCCTTGCTTGCTCTTGAGCTGGCTCCACCTGCAGGGATCCACTCTTGAGCAACTGCTCAGCCAAACGGTGGTGGAGGGCGTGGCCCGCCTTGTAGGCCACAATGTGCCCCTGCAAGCGGCAGCCCAACAAGCTGAGATCTCCTAGTAAATCTATCAGCTTATGGCGCACCGGCTCATCCGGGAAGCGCAACGGCCCCAACCACTCGGTTTTGCTGCAGACGATAGCATTTTCCAAGCTGCCCCCCTGAATCAGCCCCTGTTGGCGGGCCAGCTCCGCATCCTGTTGGCGGGCGAAGGTGCGGGCCGGGGCAATGGATTGGACAAAGTCCGCCCTGTTCTCCCGCCAGCTCAGCCACTGTTGGCCGATAGGGCAGTCGGCAAAATCGATGCCATAGGTAAAGCGAAACCCGGGGTAGGGCACGGCGCTGACAAAGGCTTCCCCTGCCCAGACCGTGACCGGCTCCTGGATCACCCCCAGCAGGGCCGGCTGCTCCTGGGCCAGGATCCCGGCTTGGGCAACGGCCTCCACAAAGGGCAGGGCGGAGCCATCCAGAATCGGCAGCTCCGGCCCCTCCACCTCGATGCGGCAGTTGTCGATGCCCAGCACGTAAAGAGCGGCCAACAAGTGTTCCACCGTCTGCACCTGGACAGGGGGGGATCCCTGCTGTAGACGGGTGCAGAGAGCGGCAGGGGCCAGGGATCCCAACCGAGCGGGGATGGGAGGGGAGCCCGGCTGATCCACCCGCACAAAGACTCGACCGCTGCTGGCAGGGGCCGGATGCAGGCTACAGCGAACCGGCAGGCCGGTGTGCAGGCCCACCCCCTCTAGGGAAATAGAGCTGGCCAAGGTGTGTTGTTGTTCTCTCATAGGTCTCTATGGCCAACGCTCTTGGCCCCGGTCGAAAACGCGATAGTAGAGTTCCCGATAGCCAACGCGCAGGCTGCTGCTGGCGTCTGCCAATTTGCCTTTGCGACTGCCGTAGGCGCTGAACACCTCGTAAGTATCTCCCTCAAAGAAAAACGAGGAGACATCGGAAACCTCTTCCCCCCCCAACAACTGCCAACGCCCCCCCCGAAATCGCAGCCGGTAGTGGGCCCTGTCCAAGCTACCGGAGGGGCGGTCGATGGCGGCGTCGATGCGGCCCTCGTACTCCGGCGGCTCGGCTCCTGCTATGGGTCGAACCTCGACGGAGATATCGCGGTAACGGCAGTTGGGGCGGCTGCACAGGCGGATCGAGCGCATGGCCTCGGCAATGGCTTCCAGCCGCTGTCGCGCCTCGGCCAGAGAAAAGTGCTCCGCACCGCTATCGCGAACGAGCTGGGGCGACACCTGAGTCGGCTCTGCTGCTGGGGAGAGCGACGAATGGGCAGCCAAGGCTGGGGATCCCCAGCAGCACCCCAGCAGCAATAGGCACATCCAACTCAGCCAACGGCGGTAGGCGGATCCCATCGGCGCAATCTATGACAAGATCTAACTCCTCTACTTTAGGGGATCCCTATCTGCGATTTCTGAGCAATGCCGGCATCGTCCAACTGGGCTCAGGAGCGATTGGCGCAGGTACGCCTTGTGTTAGTGCGGCCGGCAGGGCCGCGCAATCTCGGGGCCATTGCCCGCGTGATGAAAAACATGGGCCTGCGGCAGTGGGTGTTGGTGGATCCCCAATGCGATCCCCTCGACGCAGAAGCAGTCACCATGGCCGTGCATGCGACGGACTTGCTCCGCCAAGCCCGGCAGGTGCCAACCTTAGCCGAGGCCCTTCAGGGATGTGTGCAGGTATTCGGGACAGCAGGCCGCCGCGAGCCCTACCCGCCCGAATGGCAAATTCAGTCTCCCCGCCAGGCTTTCCCGGAGCTGCTGGCTGCCGGCCCTGCCGCTCTGGTGTTTGGCCCTGAAGATCGGGGCTTGAGCAACGAAGAGCTGGCCCTCTGCCATCGCCAGATCCAGATCCCCACCGATCCGGCCTACCCTTCCCTGAACTTGGCCCAGGCAGTGGGCATCTGTTGCTACGAGCTGCGCACCCTCCTCTGCCAGAATCTTCCCCCGCCAGTGACCAGCTCTGGGATCTCAAAGCCGGCTCCCTTCGAGCTGCTGGAGGGTTTTTTCGGCCACCTGGAGGCGCTGTTGCTGCAAATTGGCTACCTGCACCCCCACACCGCTCGCCGCAAGATGCTCAAGCTGCGCGCCCTCTTTCACCGCGCCGGCCTGACCCTGTCCGAGGTGGCCCTGTTACGCGGGATCCTGCGACAACTCCAGTGGAGCCAAAAATCTTCTCCTCGAGAACCCCCAAAAAAAGAGGATCCTCATCCTGCTGAGAGTGGATCCTAGCTGCCGCGGCCTCTGGCCGGCTGCCTCTGAAAACAAACCTCTGGGAACTGAGACAAGGGAATCCAGCTAGGTCTGGATGGTCTCCCTGCGGCAAACTTGATTTGACGGAGAGGGTGGGATTCGAACCCACGGTGGCTTGCGCCACGACAGTTTTCAAGACTGCTTCCTTAAACCACTCGGACACCTCTCCAGAACCTATCTTAGGCTGTGCAGTTGCCGCTTGTGCAGCTCGAGGGGTCCTGCTATCCCTGCTAACGGGTTGTGGGGAGGAATGGGGATCCGCTATAACCCACTGAGGGATCCCTGGCTATGCGATGAGAGGACATTTTTGCCCAGGTCAGGTGCAACTTCTGGCTTGGCTGTCGCTAGCGTTGTTGGCTGCCTGTCGCCCTTGGCCAGACGCATCTCCTTCCGAAGCTGCCCCCCCGGATCCGGTGCTGCGCCACATCGGCGAAGATGGCACCCATTTTGAGGCTTCCGTGGGCGATACCCGCGCTCTCCCTCCCCACTTCCCGCACCAGTTGCGCTTGCCCGACGCCACCGTCATCTCTTCGGGGCAAATTTGGGATCAGGAAGGAGGGCTTGCCTCCCTGATTTTGCAGACCTCTCAACCTCTCTCGGAGATCGCCGCCTACTACCGCCGCACCCTCTGGGGCCGGGGCTGGGATCTCCTCTCCGATCTCGAGCAGGCCGGCGGCATCCGCACGCTGGTGTTCGAGTCTCCCCCTCGCCCCGACAGGCCGCCCCAGCAGGCGGTCATCCAAGTGGGATCCCCCCGCCGCGGGCCGGATCAGGTGGAGTATCGCGATATCCTGATTTTGCTGAGTACCGTCGTCCCTGGCGGCGAAGCGCAGCCTGCCGCTGCAGCCGCTCCCTAGAGCATGCCCGTCTATACTCAAGCGATTGAAATTGCCGCTGGCGTGGCCCAGGTGGAGCGCTGTCTAATCGATCCAGCGCTGATGCGGCGCTGGCTCAACCCCCTGTTGGGCTGTGAGGCGCTGGGATCCCCCACTGGGCAACTGGGCAGCCGCTACCGCTTTTTCCTGCGCCTGCCGCTGGTTTCCCCCAGCCTAGACTGCGTGATCGCCGAGCGGGCCGAGGGCCTGGTGCAGTGGCAGTTTGAGGGTTTTTTTCAGGGCACCGACCGCTGGGAATGTTGCCCCCAGCCGCTGGGAACGCTATTGGTAAACCGCTTTGAGTTTTGCATCCCCAACCCTTGGGTGGCGGCAGGGTTCTATCTGGTGGCAGCGGAGCTGACCCGGCACGACATGCGGGCACAACTGCGACGGCTAAAGGCAGTGGCCGAGGCTTTGGGTTAGGCTGGTGGCAGGTAGTAAAGAAACGTAAAAAATGGCAATGACCAGCAACAGCAGCCTGTTCAACCGTCGCTTTTTCGACAACTTCATCCCCCAGCCGGCCAACAGCCCTCTGCAGATTGGCGAGCTGGCCCCTGACTTTGAGCTGCCCAATGTGCACGGGGATCCCGTGCGCCTGTCGGACTACCGCGGCCAAAAGCCGGTGGTTCTGGCCTTTACCCGCATCTTTACAGAAAAGCTCTTCTGCCCCTTCTGCTACCCCCACATCCAGGAGCTGAAGGCCCGCTACGAGGAGATCCGGGCTCTGGGAGCAGAGCTGCTGATGGTTACCAGCACCGACCCGGTGCAAAGCCAACAGATCCAAGCCGACCTGGAACTGCCCTATCCGCTGCTGGTGGATCCGGAGTGCAAAACCTTTCGGCTCTACGGCGTCGGCCAAGCCCTGGGGGCGCCCCTGCCAGGCCAGTTCATCGTGGATCGCGAAGGGAGGCTGCGCTATAAGCACCTCTTCTCCTTTGCCGAGCCCAACGCCAGCACCGACGAGGTGCTGCGGGTCTTGCGAGAAGGGCTAGCCAGCGGCTGGGATGGAACCCGCCGGGTGGCTCCCGTGCCCTTTTTCTAAGCCTTCCTAGGCAAGCCCGGAAGAGGAGAGGAAAGAGGTGGTCTTTGCGCGGCTGGCCCAGAATAGCGCCCGTCAGGCGGAGATCCTAGAAGTAGTCCTGCGCCACGGCTGGGACTACATGCGGCGCTTGCTCTCTTTGGGCAAGGCGGAAGAGCCGCAACTGCCACCACCCCTGGTGCTGCGCAACATCCTGGTGGATCTGGGGCCGGTCTATGTGAAGCTGGGCCAGTTGCTGAGCACCCGCCCCGACCTGCTGCCGCGGGAGTATATCGAGGCCCTCAGCACCCTGCAGAGCAATGTGCCCCCCGTGCCCTGGAACGCGGTGGAGATCCTGCTGCGCCAGCAGTTGCGAAAGCCGCTGGAACAGGTATTCAGCAGCCTCGACACGGAAGCGGTGGCGGCGGGATCCATTGCCCAGGTCCATCGCGCCCATCTCGTCAGCGGCGAAGCGGTGGCCCTCAAGATCCAGCGGCCCGGCGTGGAGGCAATAGTAGAGCGGGATACAAGGCTCATCCGCAGCATTGCTGAATTGGTGGCGCAAACAGAATTTGGCCGGCTGGCAGACGTGGTGGCCTTGGCGGATGAGTTTTGCCGGGCCATTCAGGCGGAGCTGGACTTTACCCAGGAAGCCCGCCACACGGAGCAGCTGCGGCAACGCCTGCAGGCTGGCCGTTGGTTTGATCCCAACCAACTGGTGGTGCCGCGCGTCTATTGGGCTCTTACCACCCCCAAGGTGCTGACCCTGGAGTGGATCGAAGGAAAGCCACTCCTGGAGGCGGATCGCAGCGACGCCGAGCCGCAGCAGCTTGCCCGCCTGCTCACCCGCGCCTTTTTCCAGCAGATCTGCATCGACGGCTACTTCCACGCCGATCCCCACCCCGGCAACTTGTTCTATTTGGGATCCGGTCGCGTAGCCCTCTTGGACTGCGGCATGATTGGGCGGCTGGATCCGCGCACGCAGCAGATTGTGCTGGAGCTGATTTTGGCCATCGTCAGCCTGGATGCCCAGCGCTGTGCCGAACTCACCCTGGAGCTGGCCCTGCCGGAAAGCCCCAGGGGCCGCTTGCGGGATCCCGCCGTCAGCCTGGCCCAGTTGCAGCGGGAATACGAGCGTCTTTTGCGGCAGTACTACACCCTAACTGTGGCCGAGCTGGATTTTAGCCAGCTTTTCTCCGAGATCCTGCAAGCAGCGCGGCGCAACCAGATCCGCATCCCCGGCAACCTGGGGCTGTGCGCCAAGGCCCTGGCCAATCTGGAAGGGATCGCCCGCCAGCTCACCCCAGACTACAATCTGCCGGAGCAAATTCGCCCCCTGATGGCGGACGTGTTTCGGCAGCAGTTGCTGGGGGAAGCTCCCCTACCCTCGCTGCTGCGCACAGCCTTGGACCTGAAAAACCTCTCGCTGCAGTCGCCGCGGCAATTGGAAGTGCTGCTTAGCCGCATCACCTCGGAAACCCAACGCTGGAACCTCACCATCCAAGAGCTGGAAGACCTCCGCATCAGCCTGGATCAGTCGGCCAACCGCCTCTCCTACAGCATCCTGGTCGGATCCCTGATTATCGGCGCCGCCATCATCTCGGCGCAAACCCAGCGCTTCCAGGTCTTCTGGCTGAGCGAGCTGCTTTTTGGCGCCGCCAGCCTCTTGGGACTGTGGCTCATCCTCAGCATCCTCCGCTCCGGTCGCCTGCGCAATTAGCCCCTAGCTCGGACTTGCCAGGGATCCCGATCCTAGCCATGTTGCCAAAAGCACATAAAAACGGTATCAACGCTTCTGCGAGCGCCTCGCCAAAACCCGCAAAAGCCGATTTTTTCGTTGACCCGCTCGATGCCTTGCGCCACAAGGCTTTCAGGCCTCTCACCCCTCCTCTGCAAGGCCTTTTTTTGCCCTCTTCGACCGACCCCCTCGCAAATAGGCCTTGCATTCCTTGCCCCGCTTGGGTTTAATAAGGGTAGAGTTCCCCCTTCGGGGGGATCCCTAGAAATTGGAAACTTCAACAGCTTCGAGGACTACGTAGACATGTGCTCACGTTCCCCCTTCGGGGGGATCCCTAGAAATTGGAAACCGAATGAGGTATTCAATCATTGGATCTGGATGTCTGGTTCCCCCTTCGGGGGGATCCCTAGAAATTGGAAACTCCCGCAGCCCGATTGGGCTACAGGCTGCCTGATTTAATGTTCCCCCTTCGGGGGGATCCCTAGAAATTGGAAACAACAGGGGCTCTTTGCGGATCAATCTGCGGCACCTCGTTCCCCCTTCGGGGGGATCCCTAGAAATTGGAAACCAGGTGATCACCGCGCCCTCGGGAACGTCACCGCCTTCCAGTTCCCCCTTCGGGGGGATCGCTAGAAATTGGAAACCTTTCTTGCTTTGGCTAAGGGATAAAGAGGCAGGGAGGGTTCCCCCTTCGGGGGGATCCCTAGAAATTGGAAACTTACTAATACGGGGTTTTTGTGAGAGTCTAACTTTTCTGTTCCCCCTTCGGGGGGATCCCTAGAAATTGGAAACATCACTACGCCGTCGCTTAGCTTGATCAGTTTTGTGCGGTTCCCCCTTCGGGGGGATCCCTAGAAATTGGAAACTCGAAGACGCGCAGGATCCCCTGTCGGGGCAACAGTCCTGGTTCCCCCTTCGGGGGGATCCCTAGAAATTGGAAACTTCAGGCGAAACTGAACGGGGCAGCCCACGAACACTTTCAGGTTCCCCCTTCGGGAGGATCCCTAGAAATTGGAAACAAAAGAAAACCTGCTACCCAGTGAGTAGCGGGTTAGTGGCTCTCCCTTCAGGGAATCTCCAGAAATTAGGAAGGCGGCTAAGGAACTCCGAGTAGATCTCGGTATAGGCCTTGACCCACTCGGGATCGGGCTGGATGAGGCGTTCCACCTGCACCAGCCGATCGGCAGCCTGCTGCACCGAGCAGCACCAATAGGCCGAGGCGGCCAGGACAGCTGCCCCTACGGCGGCCTCGGGGTGCTTGACCACTGCTAAGGGGCGGGCAAGGAGGCTGGCGCGCAGGCGCAGCCACAGAGGGCTTTTGCAGCCGCCGCCGGTGGTCAACAGCGTTCCCTCTATGGGGATCCCGTGGGCGGCCAAGGTCTCCAGCCCCAGCCGCTCCACCATTGCCACCCCTTCCAAGAGAGCTGCATAGAAGCGAGGGGATCCCACTTCCGCCTGGGGCAAGAAGCCGGCAAATTCACTATCCAGGATGGGAAAACGCTCGCCGGGTCGGCAGAGGGGATAGCTGACCAAGCCCGTGGGCAGATGGGCTTCCGCCTGCCGATCCAGGGCAGCAAAGTTGCCGCCGGGGAAGAAGTGGGGCAAGACCCCGCCGCCGCAGAAGGAGGCTGCTCCTGGCCACCAACTGGTTCGGTCGGGGTGCAGATGGGAGTAGAGGCTTTGCGTTTGCACGGGATAGGACTCCGTCCCGCTCACGCGAACAGCACTGTTGGCCTTGAAGATGAGGGTTGTGCCCAGGCTGGTGGCAACCTGCCCCAAGCGAGTAGCCCCTGCGGCCAACTGTCCGGCGCAGCCATCGGTGATCCCGGCAGCAATCAGCACCTCTGGCCCCAGCTCCCACTCCGCCCGCACCGTTCCCAGAACCGTTCCTGGCGCCACCACCTCAGGAAAGCGCTTGGGGTCGAGGCCATGGCGAGACAGCCACTCCCGCGGCCACGTGTAGGTTTCCAGGTCGAAGCCGCTTTTTAGGGCATGGGTGTGATCGGTTACCCGCCGGCGGCCTCCCAGTTGGCTCAGGAGAAAGTCCGCCGGGTGGGCCAGGTAGCTGTCCCGGTATTGATCAGGATGGGCTTCTGCCCACCACAGCCAGCGGCTGAGCCCCCAACTGGCCGGGATCCCCAAGCGCCGGGCCTGGGCCTGTCCCCGCAGGTCGGAATACAGCCAGGCCTGATCCAGCGGCATGCCCCGCCCGTCTACCGGCAAAACCGTGCCAGAGGTGCTACAGGCACTGAGGGCAACGATGGCGTAGCGATCCCCCAGTTGGGTCTTCAGGTGTGCCAGCAGCGTCTTCAGGGTGCGCAGCCAGCGGCCCGGGTTGGTTTCCGGTGGATCCCAGGAGCGCTCGCTTTTGCCCACTATCTCGCCTGCCTCCGAGAGGGCCACCACCCGCATCCCCGAAGTACCCAGGTCGATCCCAAGAAACACAGGGTTCATAAGGACTTGCTAGCAGAGTAAACTACCCGGCTCCGACCGCCCCCCTTCCCCCCAACCCCCCGTATACGGGGGGCAGGGGGGCGGGGGGATTGAGGGGGGTACGGTGCGGGGCTGCTGCGGTTTCTAGCTGAACTAGCGCGAAGAGCTTCCCTCAAATGGCTAAAAATCTCGGCTGCTGAGGGCCAAGGCCTCTTGGATATCCAGATCCAAATTCTTCACCGACTCCAGCACCGAGCGCGTAATCAGCTTGCCCGCTTGCACCAAAACGGCGCCAGTTACTGGGTGCAAAAGGGGCTGCTGCGCCCGCCGCCCAATCAACACCTCGATATCCTTAAAAGCGTTGATGTACATCCCCACCGGCAACTCCACCACCACCCCTTCCCCCAGAACCCGCGCTTGACAAGCTAGGCGGGAATTGGTCTTACGAGTGGTGATCACCTCCAAGGTGCGCTGCTCCCGGGGGGTCATGGCCGAGAGCGATTCCATCCCCTCTTTTACATACACATGACAGGTGGCGCAGAGGCCGCGCCCGCCGCACTCTTTCAAGACATTCAGCTCTTCCCGCAACAGCACCGAGAGCAAGTTGCTGTTGGTGGCCACTTCCGACACCTGAGCAATGGGATCCAACCGCACCCGCTTGACCATTGTCTCTCCTTCGTTGTTACATCCCTTAACGTTAGCTTGTCCTGGCAAGGGATCCTAGTCACACCTATACTGTATTATTTTTTACTCGCCCTGGGATTGGGAAGGAGCGGGCTGGGCAGGCTAAAGTAGATCCTGTCCTTGTTTGCGTAGCCGTCGAGCTTTTCCAAGGTTTTGGCGGCATGAGCTCTCCGCCCATCCAGTGGTATCCCGGCCATGTGGCCAAGGCCATTGGCCAGTTGCGGGAACAATTGCGGCTGGTGGACGTGGCAATTGAAGTGGTGGACGCGCGGATCCCGCTGGCCAGCCGTCACCCTGAGCTGGACAAGTGGCTGGGGGAAAAACCTCGCCTCTTGGCGCTTAACCGAGCCGATTCCATTGCGGCAAGGGATCTCAAAGCGTGGCAGGAGCATTTTTCGCAGCAAGGGATCCCGGTCTATCCCACCAACGGCCAATCGGGAGAAGGGGTGCCCCGCCTCAAGCAAGCCATCTTACAGATGGGGCAAGCGGTAAACGAGCGGCGGCAACGGCGGGGCATGCGGCCGCGGGCTGTCCGGGCCGTGGTGGTGGGCTTTCCCAATGTGGGCAAGTCTGCCTTGTTGAATCGACTTTTGGGACGGCGAGCCGTCGAGAGCGCCGCGCGCCCTGGGGTAACCCGGCAACTGCAGTGGGTACGGCTGGGAGGGGAGTTGGACTTGCTGGACTCGCCGGGCATCCTCCCGCCTTCGCTGCCGGATCAACAGGCAGCCTCCCTGCTGGCCATCTGTGATGACATCGGCGCCGCAGCCTACGATCCTGAGCAGGTGGCCGCCTACTTCGTGGATCAACTGCTGCAGGTGCAGCCCCAGGCCCAAGCCCTGCTGCAACAGCGCTACGGCTGGCCCGACCCGATCCCCCCTGGCAGCGTGGCAGTGCAAGATCTCGCAGAGCGGCGGTATCGAGGGGATGCCGAACGAGCGGCAAGGCAAATTCTCAACGACTATCGCAAGGGATGGCTAGGGCCTCTAGCTTTGCAACTCCCCCTAGCTGCTAGCCCTCCAGCAAGAGGCTAGTCCACTAGATTTTGGTATATCTTGCTCCGGAATGCTGCAAAGTGAGGGATAGGATAGGCGCAGAGCGTTAAGCTTTTCCCTGCACTTAGGGGCAGGTTTATTGCGCAGCTTTTTTCTTCAACCTGCCTGCAGGCGGCTTGAATCAAGGATAAGCTGTAAGGAACTCCAGTGATCGATACTAGAGGTAGCAGTTAAACCATCCTTTTTGCGGACTCCCATGGGTCAGCCTGCTGTTGCCACCAGCTTAGAAGGAGCCTTTGACCTAAATAGCCTGGATTTTGAGGTGCCGGGATGGCTGCGGGCTTTGCTTTCAGGCGCTGAAGATCTCGGGGATGGGCTGCGATCCTACACGGCGGAAGAGGCAGATTTGCTGCGCCGGGCCTTCGAGTTTGCCTACTGTTTGCACAAGGGCCAAAAGCGGAAATCAGGGGATCCCTACATCGCCCATCCGGTGGCCGTGGCCAGCCTGTTGCGGGAGTTGGGGGGTGACGCCGTTACCGTAGCTGCTGGCCTTCTGCACGATGTTGTCGAAGATACGGAAGTTACCCTGGAGGCCCTAGAGGCCGAATTTGGCCCTGAGGTTCGCCTGCTGGTGGAGGGGGTAACCAAGCTTTCTCAGTTTAATTTCTCCAGCAAAACGGAGCAGCAAGCAGAAAACTTCCGCCGCATGTTTGTGGCCATGGCCAAGGATATCCGGGTCATTGTGGTCAAGTTGGCGGATCGCTTGCACAACATGCGCACGCTGCAATATCTGCCCCCCCACAAGCAAAAACAGATTGCAGCCGAAACTATGGAGATCTTCGCCCCCTTGGCCAACCGGCTGGGGATCTGGCATTTCAAGTGGGAACTGGAAGACTTGGCCTTTAAGTACCTGGACTACGAAGCCTATCGCCAGATTCAAGAGCTGGTCAACGCCAAGCGTAGCGAGCGAGAGGCAGAGATCCAAGCGTTTATTGAAGAGCTGCGGAAGCACCTCATTCAAGGGGGGCTAGAGCACTTTGAGATTAGCGGGCGGCCCAAGCACCTGTACGGCATCTACCGCAAGATGCAGCAGCAGCGCAAAGAATTTCACGAGATCTACGATCTCCTGGCCGTGCGGGTTATCGTGCAAACCGTGAGCGAATGCTACCGGGTGCTGGCGGTCGTTCACAACTGTTTTCGCCCCATTCCGGGTCGTTTCAAAGACTACATTGGCTTGCCCAAGGCCAACCGCTACCAATCTTTGCATACGGCTGTGATCGGCCTACAGGGCCGACCGGTGGAGGTGCAGATCCGCACCGAAGAGATGCACCGCGTGGCCGAATACGGCATTGCCGCCCACTGGAAGTACAAAGAAGCCGGCAGCACCCCCGTAAAGCCCGAGGAAGAGCGCTTTACCTGGCTGCGGCAACTGTTGGAGTGGCAAAACGACCTCAAGGACGACAAAGAATACCTGGACACCATTCGCGAGAACCTATTTGAGAGCGAGGTTTACGTCTTTACGCCCAAAGGAGACTTGCTGGCCCTGCCCCAGGGATCCTGCCCGGTGGACTTTGCCTATCGCATTCACTCTGAAATTGGGGATCACTGTGCCGGGGCGCGGGTGAACAACAAGATCGTGCCCTTGAATACCCGCCTGCGCAATGGCGACATTGTCCAAATCATCACCCACAAGAACGCCCACCCCAGCCTGGACTGGATCAATTTTGTAGCCACCAGCTCGGCCCGCAACCGCATTCGCCAATGGTTTAAGCGCTGCAATCGCGAGCAAAACATCGCCCGGGGCCGGGACTTGCTGGAGCGGGAGCTGGGCAAAACGGGGTTCGATGCGCTGCTCAAGTCGGAGCGGATGCAAAAGGTGGCCGAGAAGCTCAACTACACCAGCGTGGACGACCTGCTGGCGGCGCTGGGCTATGGAGAGGTCACCCCCACGCAGGTGCTCCATCGGCTGCAGGAGGTGAGCAAGCCGGCAGTCTCTCCCCCGCCAGAGGAGGGATCCCTTGAGGAAGCCAAGCTGCTGCTGCCGCGGGCCGATGGGAGCCGAGGTTCCAGCCGATCCCAATCTCCCATCCTGGGGGTGGAGGGTCTGAAACACCAGTTGGCCAAATGTTGCAACCCGCTGCCAGGGGATCCCATCCTGGGCGTGGTTACCCGCTTCAAGGGTATCACCATTCATCATCGCGATTGTCCGCGGGTGGCTCAGGTTCCGGGCGAGCGGCTGGTGCCGGTGCGCTGGAACGAGGAGCAATTACGGCAGAGCACCCAGATCTACCCTGTGGAACTGCGCCTGGAGGTCATTGACCGCGTTGGCGTGCTGCGGGACATCCTTTCCCGTCTTTCGGATCAGAGCATTAATGTGCGCAATGCCAGGGTGCAGACCTTTGCCAACCGTACGGCTCTGATCGATCTCTGTATTGATGTGCGGGACAAAAAACAGCTCGACCAAGTTCAGAGTCAATTGCGCCAGCTCTCGGATGTGCTGGTGTTGCGCTCCCGCCACTACCAGAACGGATCCCGCTGAAGAACTTCTAGGGTCTTTTTTTCGCTGGTTCGAGAGGAGGCGCCCATATTAGGATGATTGAGATGGGTAACCAATCTGAGCGGAGGATCCCGGCATGTCAGCAGCACAAGGTGGGCATCTTGCCCGATTCGGACAGCGGCTCTCTGGGGTGTTGTTACTGCTCTGTGTTTGCCTCAGCTTGCTCACCGGTGCCTGCTCCGCAGGCTCTAACTTGCGCGCCTACAGGGATCCTGGCGGAGCCTTTGCCTTTGCCTATCCCAACGGCATGGTGGCAGTGAACTTGGGGCCAGGGAAAGGGCCAGCGGTGCTTCTGCGCGACTTGGTCTACGAGACGGAGAACGTCAGCCTGATGATTGCCCCCTTTGATAAGGGAGAGACGATTGCCGATCTGGGTGGCCCGGACGAGGTGGGGCAATTGGTGGCGGAGAAGATCATCGCCCCGGAAGGCTCTGGTCGCTCGACCAAGCTGTTGGCCGCCGAAGCTTTTGAGCGGCAAGGCCGGCCCTACTACCTGTTTGAGTACCAAACCGATATCGGATCCCAGCTCCGCCACGAGGTAGTGACGGTAACCGTGCGCCACCATCGCCTCTATACTCTGACTGCCTCCACCCAAGAATCCCGCTGGCCGCAGGTGCAGGCTGCCTTCAGGAATGTGGGCCATTCTTTGAATGTCTCTTAAGACTTTTCTCCAAGATTTTTTGAGAATCTTAGCTGCTCTAGGAAGCCTCAGCCAAGGCAGGCCTGATTGCAGAAATTGCATCAATGCCCAATCCATATAAAGGTTGTACCAATTGAGATCGATTTGGCTCTTCAGATCCCAGGCGAGACATCTGCTGCTAAAACGGTAATGTTTTAAATCTGCAGAGATGGGCTTCTATCCCCCTTCAGTCTGGTCTATGACCGTATACGTGGTTCAGATCAGCGACCTGCATCTGTTTGCCAAGCCGCACCAGCGGCTGTTGGGGGTGGACACGGAGACCTCTTTCCTGCAGGTGCAAAAGGCCATTGCCGCCTTGGATCCCTTGCCCGATCTGCTGCTGCTCACCGGGGATCTCGCCCAGGATGGCAGCGCCGCCGCCTATGCCCGTTTGCGGGAGCATCTGCGAGCTCTTCCCATCGACACCTATTGGCTGGCGGGAAACCACGATCGCCTTCATAACATGAACTCAGAGCTCTGCGCCGAGCGAGTACACCGGGAGAAAAGCTTCAGCCGAGAGAACTGGAGCTTTATTTTGTTGAACTCTCTGGTGCCGGGCAAAGACAGCGGCTACCTAACGGATGGCGCCTTGCTGTGGCTCCGCCAGGAGCTGCAGCGCAGCCAGGCTGCCCAGAACCATGTTCTCTTGGCCCTGCATCACCCCCCCTTCTCGGTGGATTCCGACTGGCTGGATCAGAGTGCCCTGCAGCAGCCGGAGCGGCTGTTTCAGGTTTTGGACGAGTTCGACCACATTCGCCTGGTGATCTTCGGCCACATCCACCAAGACCTGCACCGCCGCCGGCAGGGGGTCGATTACTTTGCCTGTCCCTCCACCTGTGTGCAATTTCGCCCCAAAAGCTCTCGGTTTAGCCTGGACGTGATCCCCCCGGCCCTGAGGCAGATATGGCTGGAGCAGGATGGCAGCTTCAAAACCCAGGTGCAACGGGTGGAAGCCGCCCTGCAAATGCCCAACCTAGCTCTGAAAGGGTACTGAAAGATCCCCCTCTCAGCCGACGGCAACCCTCCCCCCTCGAGCGCCTTTGGGCTCTCTAAGCTATTGATATTGATTGGCGCTGTGGCCCCTCTGGGAGGGAGATCTGCCCAGACCCTTGCCATCTTTTGAAGGCGATGGAAAGAACTCTAGAAGAAATTAACCGGCGCATTGCCAAAGGCCAGGTGCGGGTGTGGACGGCCCTGGAAGCCAAGGCCAAGCTGGCCACCCTCAGCCTTGAGGAGGCCTTTGAGCAGGTGGATGTGGTAACCACGGGCACCTTTGAGCCGATGGAGTCGTCGGGGGCCATCCTCAACCTGGGCCATACGGATCCGCCGATCAAGATTCGCCAGGCTTGGCTAAATGGGGTGCCCGCCTATGCCGGCTTTGGCGCCGTGGATCTTTACCTAGGGGCAGCCCAGCCCAGCGAGCAAGCCGATCACCCCTACGGGGGCGGCCACGTTATCGCCGATCTGGTGGCCGGCAAGCGGGTGCACCTGCGGGCTGTTGGCCAGGTAACCGACTGCTATCCCCGCGCTGACTACGAGACCACCCTGACGCGGGATCAGCTCAACCAGTTCTACCTGTTCAACCCCCGCAACGCCTACCAAAACTTCATTGTCGGCGTCAACGGCGGGGATCGGCCCCTGTACACCTATTTGGGCCTGCTGGAGCCGCACCTGGGCAATGCCGTCTATTCCAATCCAGGTGAGCTCTCCCCCCTCCTCAACGACCCCCTCCTGCGCCGGGTGGGGATCGGCAGCCGCATCTTTCTGGGGGGCGGCATCGGCTACATCGCCTGGGAAGGCACCCAACACTTCCCGCGGCAAAAACGGCTGCCCAACCAAACCCCCATCGGCCCTGCCGCCACCTTGGCCCTCATTGGCGACGCCAAACAGATGCAAGCCGAATGGGTGCGGGGCTGCTACTTCCGCAACTACGGCCCCAGCTTGATGTTGGGGGTTGGGATCCCCATCCCCATCCTTTCCCCCGCCGATCTGGAGCCCATCGCCATCCGGGATGAGGAGCTGGTGGCGCCGGTGATCGACTTTTCCATCCCCCGGCGGGTGCGCCCCACCTTTGGCCTGGTGAGCTATGCCCAGCTCAAATCCGGCCACATCACCCTCAACGGCCGCAAGGTGCGCACCGCTCCCCTGGCCAGCCTGCGCCGCTCGATGCAAGTTGCTGAGATCCTCAAACAATGGATTGTAAGCGGTCAGTTTACGCTCACCCAGCCGGTTGCTCCCCTATCCTTGGATCGGGAGTTTCTCGCCCAGAACCCCCACCCATAGTAGGAATCCCCATCTCCCAAACCGGCCATCGGATCCCTGGCAAGGGGTTGTCTTCCAGGCAGTTGCCGCTACCATTACGACTTAGGTGTTGCCGACAAACGCTCCCTGGGGGAGGGGAGCCGCTATCCGCAAGGGGGAAAGACATGTTCCGGCGTATTGCTGTTGGCTCTGCGGTGTTGGGATGGCTCTTGGCCCTGCCCGGCCACGGCTTTGGGGAGCGGCGGGTCGTGCCCGATACCCCCTTCTACTTCGACAACCACTACTTTGATCGCTACCCGGATGCAGTGGTGGTGAGCGTGGTCAACGGTGACACGCTGGTGGTGCAGGTCGAAGGGGAACAGAAATTGCGCCTCATCCGCCTGGCCGGGATCCAAGGTCTTAGCCCGGAGGAGGATCCCTTTTACCAGCAAGCAATTGAGCTGATGCGGGAGCGCCTCCTGCACCGCACCGTCAAGCTGGAAGGGGATAAGCTGCTGCGCAATGTGGATGCCACCGGCTTGGTGGAGGCCTACGTCTGGCTGGAGGGCCAGCAGATGAACGCTATGCTGGTGCGCAACGGCCTGGCCCGCATCGCTCCCTACAGCCACAACATCAAATACGACAGCTACTTCGGTGGCCTGCAAAAAAGAGCCCGCCAAGAGCGCCTCGGCATCTGGAGCCGCCTCTGACGCCTTGGATAGCTCTAGACTGGGTTTACTGGGCACTCTGAGAGACGTCTGCCTGCTTTGAGGGTTAAATCCACTCCGGCTTCCCGGGATCCCAATCGCTGGCTGAGGCGGCTGCCTTTGGTGACCGGCCTTCTGGGCAGCGTCCTTGTGCTGGCCAATCGCCTGCTGTTTACGCCGGAGTTGCTGGCCAGCCAGTCCCGCTCCGACGCCTTGGGGATCCTCCTCAGCGCTGTTTTGATCTTGACCGGCCTGCTGTGGCAGCAGATCCAGCCGCGTCCTCCCCAGGCTGCCCCCCTGCAGGGAAGTCCAGGTTGCGACTGGCACCCGGATCTGTCCGAGAGGGAAAAACTGGAGCTGGCCTGGGCTTCCCACACCCTGCTCAGCACCACCGCCGCCCGCACCGTGGTGATCTGGGTGGAGGGGCGCACCCTGCTGCAGCGGGGGATCCTGGCCAGCCCCGGCCACTTGCCCTCCCTGCAGCTTCAGGGCACCCTGCAGCAGGTATTGGAGACACGTCAGCCCCTCTACCTGGGGGATCTGAGATTTTTCCCCGCCCGCGCCGAGTTCGACGGCCTGTTGCCCCCCGGATCCCAGGCAGTTCTCTGCCAGCCCATCGGCCAGAGGGGATGCCTCATTTTGGGCAGCGACAGGCCGCGCAGCTTCAGCCGCCAGGAGCGGGCCTGGGTTGCCGCCATCGCCGACAAACTGGAAGCCCTATTTGCCTAGCTGATACATTTACGCTGAACACTGCTGAGCATTACTGCTCAGCGGTGAAGCGATAGCATTCTGTCCGTTTCCGTTGTCACTACGCGACGCTGA
>NZ_JBSSDI010000014.1:0-71368 GCF_054060575.1 Thermostichus sp. MS-CIW-15
GTGAAGACTTCTTTACTACTGATCAATCCATCCTCCTTCCGAAGTTGGTTTGCTAAGTGCTGCTATTGTACCCCTTGAGTCCTTAACAGGCTGTAAGCTCAACCACTTTACGGTCATTTCGGCTGATGGAGTTTCTCTTTCCTGACAGAAGCCAAAACCAGTGGTACACTACCGCTACGGTGAGTTGGTCAGATTGATGGCAGGGATCCCTCATTTCTATTGGCGTTGGGCTAGGTGGGCTACACCGGCTCTGTGGGCGTTGCTGCTGTCGCCTGCTCCTATGGCTTGGGCTTCTGCTCTGGAGGTGCCTCAATTTGATCTGAGTGTTGTCCGCTCTCGTTCTTTGCCGTGGCGGCACCCGCTCCCTTGGCCAGAGATAGGGGATCCCAACCCATCTGAAGCTGAGGTCGAGGCGGCGGAGCATCTTTTCTTGGAGTTCACCCTCGAAGAGAGCAACGCCGCCATTGCCCTGTTCGGGTGTGATTGCCCAGCCCATATCAACCAACTGCGACGACTGCGCGGCCTGCCCTTGCTGTGAACGGGGGAGAGCTGACGGCCCCTCTGAACAGCACAGTTTGTATATTGCTAAGGCTGAGGTTCTCCCCCTGCTCAGTAGCCTGCTTCCGCGCTTCAGTTCGCGGATGGTCTACATAGCCCTGAGCCGGTGGAGTTTTGTCAGGCAGGGAGGCAAGCTGTCCCTGGGCATAAATCCAGTCAGGGCGTTGTGGGGATTGGCACAAGACAAGGGCTAAGCGGAGGGATCCGGTAGGGGCCTACGGTCTACCGGTTGCGGCTCCTCTTGAGGGGTGAGGGTTTTCAGTTCTGGCAGCGCCGTTCCTGCCGGCGCGTCAGCAGCAGGGCTCTCGGCAAAGTTGCCCGGCAACGGTGTCGGCGAGCTGGAGCCGGCGCGGTTCAGCTCCTGCAGAGCAGCTTGGGCCGGCTGAAACTGGGGATCCAGTTCCAGGCAGCGCTGCAAACTGGCCTGGGCCGCCTCCCGCTGGCCGGCCTGTAGTTGGATTAGCGCCAAGGTATGCCAGAAGGCGGGCCGCTGCGGCTCCAGTTCTGTGGCCCGTCGGGCGTCGGCTAGAGCCAGCTCCAATTTCCCCAGCTTCAGGGCCTCCCAGGCGCGGTTGTTGAGGGCCACCGCGTCTTCTGGGGTGAGCTGCAAAACCCGCGAGTAGGCCTCCACCGCTTTTTCTGCCTCTTTCAGGTCGCCATACACTAGCCCTAAGGCAAACCAGCCCCAGGGATCCCGTTCGTTGAGGCGGGTCATCTGTTGGGCGGCAGCAAGGGCTTCTTCCAACCGGCCCAAGCGCCGCAGGCTGGTGATCTGGCCAAACCAGCAGGCAAAGCTGCCGGGACGCTGTTGCACCAGGCGCCGGAACTGCTCCAGGCTGGCTTCGTATTGCCCCAGCTCCTGCTGGGCCACCGCCAGGGCGTAGCGAGCTGGGAAGTCCTCTGGCCGGATTTTCAGGGCTTCCTCGAAGTGAATGCAAGCCTCCCTCAGGTAGCCCAATTTCTGGAAGGCCACGCCGCGGGCATACCAGCTTTTGGGGTTGTCGGCGTCGTAGCGCAGAGCACGTTCCAGGGCCTTGCTGGCCAGCCGATACTGCCCCAGGCGCAGCAGAGCCACCCCTAGGTTGTGGAGCGTAATGGGATCCCGGCGGCGCAGCCGCAGCGAGCGCTTGTAACACTCGATGGCCGAGCGCAGCCGCTGGCAGTGGAACAGGGCATTGCCTTGGTAGCGCCAGACCCGGCCACTTCTGGGGTTGAGCTTCAGGACGCGGGCAAAGCTGGCCGCCGCCGAGCTGGGCCGCCGCAGCCGCCGCAGCACGATCCCACGCGCCAGCCAGGTGCGGGGCTGTTGGGGGTTGTAGCGCAGCGCCTTGTTCAGGCTGTTGAGGGCCAGCTTGGGCCGCTTCAGTTGCATGAGGCGAATGCCGCGATTGTGCCAGGCCAAGGCATCTTCGGGGTTGCTCTCCAGCACCTTGTCGTAGTTGACCACCGCCGCTTTGTACTGGCCCAGGCGCCCCAAAATCAGGGCCAGGCGCAGCCGCGTCTCCTCGTCGTAGGGGTTGATGCTCAGGGATCCGTTGTAGCTGTCCACCGCCTCGCGGTAGCGGGCCAACTGCACCAGCACATCGCCGCGCCGGCTCCAGGCCAGGGCAAAGTTGGGATCCATGTTCAAGGCACGGTCGTAGGCGGCCAGCGCCTCGCTCAGGTTGCCCCGCTTGCGCCACTCCTCGGCCCGCTCAAATTGAATGTCGGCGCTGTTCCACTGAAACAGCCGCTGAATAAATTGCAAAATGGCAATCTTGCGTGCTCCTTCCTCCGGCGTGGCAGAGGGCATTTCGCCGGTGGCAATGCGCAGGATGGCCATTTGAATGGCCCGCAAAAAGGCCTGGAACCCCCGCACCTCCTCATCTTCAGGGAGTTCCTCGCGGCGACGGTATTGCAGCCGAAATCGCTGCAGATCCCCGGGGGCGGGAAAGCTGGGATCCAAAAAGTGCATCAGCTCCCGGGCCCGGTACTCGAACAGCACCGGATCCTCATCGGAGCCGCTAAAGTCCAGCAGCGGCGCTTCTGCCAGGGGGCGGGGCAGCTCGGCGGGCGTGTGCAGCAGCGTCAGCAGGCGCTGGTTCTGCCGGGGCGGGGCGTGGGAGAAGCCGCTGTAGAGCTCATCTCTGGGCCAGGGATTGGCGACAAACTCCGGCGAGGCCACCACCCCGACCCAGCGGCACTGTTCGATGGCCAGTTGCAGCTCCAGCCGGCGGTCGTCTCCTGGCTGTAGCATCCAGCGGTCAAACCAGACCTTGAAGCCCTCCCGATCCAGCCGCTCCGCCAACTGCCGCGCCCAACGGGCCTGGGCCCGGTGGTAACGCAAGAAGAGGTCGAACTTGTAATGCTCGGAAGACATGAACGCCCGCTCGCTGCTCTTTTCCAGCTTATCTTTGCCACCGCCTCGGCGGCTTGGGGCATTGCCCTTCCCCGGCTGGGGGATAAGGCACCAAGTTTCTGTCAACCCTTTTGCCGTTTGCGCCAGCGGGACGGAGTCCTTCGATGGCCAGACCAAGATCGGCGATAGTTGAGGAAGGGTTGGTCAGGAGGGGGAGATGGTAAGCGGAGCGCTGGCGATTGGGGCTGCAATTGGCTTGGTGGTTTTGCTGTTGGAAGCGATTCGCTATCGCCGCTGGGGATCCCTTCGCCGTTGGCAGCCGGCAGTGGGGCTGGGCTTGGCAGCCTTGGCGGCGCTGGGGGCAGGGCTGGGACAGTTGTCGGAGCCGATCCCGCTAGCGGTGTTGCTGGGGGGACTGGTGGGGTTGGGTCTGCTGGGCTTGAGCGGCTGCGGGCGGGCCGGGCAGGGGCTGGCGGTGCTGCTGTTCAGCTTGGCCAGCGTGTGGGGCCTAGCCCGCGGTGCTTTCGAGGAATCTGAGGCGGGAGCTGCTTTTTCTCTGCTGCTGTGGGGCTGCGGCCTGGGGATGGGCTTGGTGGGGATCCCGTTGCTGGGCTGCTTGGCCGAGGCGGAGATGCTGTCTGTGCTGATGGGTCTGGGCCAGGGCTGGAGCGGCATCGCCGCCTTGACCTGGGGATCCCGCCTGCTGGAGATGGGCTCCCCCCAAGATCTCCCTTGGTCGGTGCTGCTGCCGGTGGGGCTGGCTGCCCTCAGCCTGCTGGCGGGCACGCTGCCCCTGCTGATCCTCCCCGTTCCCGCCAGCGGGACGGAGTCCTCGCGCGACAGCGAGGTGGGCTCCAACCGGCTGCTGTCGGCCCTGGGGCACGGTGTGGGATGGCTGGTGGCGACGGCGCTGGCTTTGGCCCTGGTGCGCAACGGGCTGTACCAGGATCCCTTTTGGGCGCTGCTGTACGGGGCGGGGGTGCTGCTCTCGTGGGCTCTGCTGGCTTTGGAGGGCGGGATCCCGGCACCCGAGGGGAAAGAGGCCTTGCTCTGGCGGGCCTGTGTGAGCCTGACGCTGGTAGGCGGTGGGGCGCTGCTGGCGCTGCGGCTGGGGGGATCCTACGGGGCGGCGCTGCTGGGGCTGGGGTGTCTGGCTTTTCCCAGCCGCTGGGGGGCAATGGCCGCCCTGTTTTTGTCGGCCCAACCCCTGCTGCAAAACCTGCTGCACCAGTTCAACCTGCAGGTGGCCGGGATCGACCTCACCCAGCCCTATGTGGCGGCGGCGCTGTACCTGGGCATGGCGAGCATGGGGCTGGCAGCGCTTGTCCACTGGGTGTACGGGCAAGACAGGCCGCTGCCGACGGGGATCGGCCTGACGCTGGCCAGCCTGCTCCTGCCGCTGGGGGTGGGCTATTTCGTCCACGCCCAGCCGCAGGCGGCCTTCTTGCTGGCAGCCTTGATCACCGCCTTGATCTTGGCAGCGCTGCAGCCCATAGCCCTAAACCAAGAAAGGGGAAGGGCACCTTGGACAGGGACCCAAGCTTTGGGCCTGGCTATGCTTGCCATTTTGGGCTCCAACCTCAGCCGCAACTGGACGGTGACGGGGTTCTATGCCACCCGCCTGGAGCGGGCCCTGGTGCTGGTGGTTCTCGTCGGGATCCTGGTTCTCTGCCTCTTGCTTGGGCAGGGCTGGCGCCTGTGGCAGTCCAGGACTGCATCCCGCTAAATGCCCACCCTCGCCTGTTGGGGCTCCCAGACCGTGAAACCTGTTCCTCTCGGCACCCGCGGCACCTGGCAAGGGATCCCCGGCCCCGAGCAAACGGCAGAGGCCCTGGGCAACCCCGGCGTGAGGGTGATCGGATCCCCGGCGCTGTTGGCGCTGATCGAGCGGTGCGGCCACAACACCTTGCAGCCCTTCTACGAGGGGGAAGAAGCCGTCGTCGGGATCCGCTTTGCCCTGGAACACTGCTCGGCAGCCGTGGTCGGGGATCCTCTACACGTTCAGGTTGAGGTTGTGCAAGCGGTGGGAAGGCGCATTGAATTTCAGGTGAAGATCACGCAGCAGGGGCGCTTGGTCATGCAGGGATCCTATACCTGTCAGGTGGTCGATTTGCCCCGTTTTCTGGCTCGCTATGGGCTGGCCTGAGGTCATCCAGCGCCTGGCAGGGCTGTTGCTGGTCACGGGGTTGGGGCTGTTTTTGTTCTGGCCACAACAGCTCCTGCTGCGCTACCGCAAGCCTTGGCAGGGCCCCCTCGCCTGGGTTGGGGAATGGCGCGGGTGGAGGGGCTTGGCTCTGCGGGGCAGCCGTCGGGGTTGGGAATGGCGCTGCGGGTCCCTATACGTTCGCGGGCATTGGCCAGCCTGGGTGGGCTGCCGTCTCTCCTTTGCCGACTGGCCTCGCTTCTGGCCCCTTCTGAGGCGGTTGGCCGAGGGGATCCAGATCCAGTCCTGGCGAGGCGGCCTGGAAATCGGCTTTGCCGACCCGGCCTTGACGGGGCAGTGCCTAGGGCTTTTGGCAACCCTCCCCCCCTCGCTGGCTTGCCACCTGCGCTTGACCTTCGCCCACACCGGCTGGCACGGACAGGGATCCCTGCTGCTTTGCTTTCGCGCCTGGCGAGTGCTGGGGCCGGCCTTGGAATTGGCATGGCTCATCCTGCGCAGCAGCCGCTCGAGGATCCGATAGAACTCGTCAGCCCTCTCTTGGGCTCTTGCAGCAGCCCAACTACCAGTCATCATCGATGTCTAGAATTTTCCCGGCTCTGCCATCGATTTTGACCTCAATGTCGTTGGCAAACCCCACCTTCCAAACCCAGCGCCCATTCTCCCGCTCCAGTTCGACTTCTTCAACGGAAGCAGCGGGAACAACTAAGCGAGCAATCCAATAGTTTCTTCATCGATTGCTGAGACAGAAGACTGGGCAAAAACCGGCTCTGGGCCGGTCTTGAGGCCAGCCAGCGGGTTGCCGACCAGCATCGCAATCATCAAACCTAGATAGATAACAGCAGGTTTTAGAGAAGTAGGGGAGCTCGAGGGGCAATAATCCCCTCAATAAATATTGAGGGGAGGATGCCATCAATTTCAGGTTCAACCCTCTGAGAACCGGATGGTCTCACGTCGGCCTGGGCAGGTTTTGCAGCGCAGGATCCCCAGGGCAGCGGATCCCTTCTCATCTAGAGCCACCTCTGCTGGGGATGCGACAGCTCAGCCTTAAAGGGCTCTCCAAGGCAAAAGCAGGGTGAAGGAAAAAACCGGTTGCCACCCCCCAGGCAAATCTCAACCCTGCGGAGCAAACCCCTGCTAGACTGTTGAATTAAATACACAACCTAAAAAGCCGGCCAATAGCTGGCTGGTCTTCTAGCTCAAACCCTTCAGGTTGAGCGCTCGGTCGTCTTCAGTGGGGAGAAGATATCGTGGCAACAGGGGCCTATGCACTGGTGGATAGCCTGCATCGACATGGGGTGCAGCACATTTTCGGCTATCCAGGAGGAGCGATCTTGCCCATCTACGACGAGCTGTACAAGGCCGAATCCCAAGGGCTACTCAAACATTTCCTAGTCCGCCACGAACAGGCCGCCGCCCATGCTGCCGATGGCTACGCCCGCGCCACCGGCAAGGTGGGGGTGTGCTTCGCCACCTCGGGGCCAGGAGCAACCAACCTGGTGACGGGCATTGCCAATGCCATGATGGACTCTGTGCCCATGGTGGTGATCACCGGCCAGGTGCCCCGCCATTTGATCGGCACCGACGGCTTTCAGGAGACCGACATCTTTGGCATCACCCTGCCCATCGTCAAGCACTCCTACGTGGTGCGGGATCCGCGCCAAATGGCTCGGATCGTGGCCGAGGCTTTTCACATTGCTGGCACCGGGCGACCGGGGCCGGTGCTGATCGACATTCCCAAAGATGTGGGGCTGGAAGAGTTCGACTACCAGCCGGTTAGCGAAGTCAACATCCCCGGCTACCGGCCCACGGTGCGGGGGAACCCGCGCCAGATCCACGCGGCGGCCAAGCTGATCCTGCAGGCCAAGCGGCCCCTGCTCTACGTGGGGGGCGGGGCCATCATCTCGGGTGCCCATGCCGAGATTGCCGAGCTGGCCCACACCTATCAGATCCCGGTGACCACCACCCTCATGGGCAAAGGGGCCTTCGATGAGAACGATCCCCTCTCGGTGGGGATGCTGGGCATGCACGGCACCGCCTACGCCAACTTCGCCGTTACCGAGTGCGACCTGCTGATTGCCGTGGGGGCCCGCTTTGACGACCGCGTAACCGGCAAGCTGGACGAATTTGCCAAGCACGCCAAGGTTATCCACATTGATATCGACCCGGCAGAAGTGGGCAAAAACCGCACTCCGGACGTGCCGATTGTGGGAGATGTGCGCACCGTCCTGGTGGAGCTGTTGGCGCAACTGAGCAAAATGCCCCACACCCCTGGCCAGACGCAGGCTTGGCTGGAGCGGATCGAGCGCTGGAAACGGGACTACCCCCTGCAGGTGCCCCGCTATGAGGGCGTGATCGCCCCGCAGCAGGTGATCGATGCCTTTCGTCGCCATGCTCCCCACGCCTACTACACCACCGATGTCGGTCAGCACCAAATGTGGGCGGCGCAGTTTCTGCGTAACGGGCCGCGCCAGTGGATCTCCAGTTCTGGCCTGGGCACCATGGGCTACGGTTTCCCGGCGGCCATGGGGGTCAAAGTGGCCCTGCCCCACGCCGAGGTGATCTGCATCAGCGGCGACGCCAGCTTCCAGATGAACATGCAGGAGCTGGGCACGGTGGCCCAGTACGGCATTGCCACCAAGGTGGCCATCATCAACAACGGCTGGCAGGGCATGGTGCGGCAGTGGCAACAGGCTTTCCACGGCGAGCGCTATTCTCACTCCGATATGGCGGCGGGCATGCCAGATTTTGTCAAGCTGGCCGAAGCCTTTGGTATCAAGGGCATGCGCGTCGATCACCCCGATCAAGTGGACGACGCTATCCAGGAGATGCTGCGCCATGAGGGGCCAGTAGTGGCTGATTTTGTGGTCAAGCGGGACGAGAACTGCTACCCGATGGTGCCCGCCGGCAAAGCCAACTACCAGATGATCGGCCTGCCGGAAAAGCGGCAACTGGAGCAAGCCGCCGAGCTGATTTACTGCCCCAATTGCGGCACCAAAAACCCCAGCCTGCACAAGTTCTGCGCCGAGTGCGGCACCAAGCTCTAGAACCGGCAGGGCTGGCCATCAGGGCAGGGAAGTTGGGATCCCTTCGCAACAAGGCCCGCCCTCGGCAGCGGAAAGTCCGCAGGGATGCCGATGATGGCTATTTCAAACTGCAGTCGTTTCAAACCCGATTGAAGAAAACACTTCCCGAGCGCGCCTCTGCTGCGACCAACCCCAGCCCATCGTCCAAGAGGAAGGGGGGGAGTGAGGCTCAAGTAGTCGGAAATTCTTTTTTCCACGCGGTGCGGGTGGAAGTTGCCAAAAGGTTCCGGCCTTACCCAATGGTCAGAGGGGCCGGTAGACACGGTAGTTGAGGTTGGGGAAGATGTTGTCCATGTATTCCACCTTGGCCAGCCACTGCTCGTCTTCAGGGGTGGCTTTTTCTCGCCGAAACTGGCCGGCTTGGATCTTCTCGTAGAGGTGATTGAAGCGCAGCAGGTGGGATTTGGTGCGGCGTACCGCATAGGGAACCATCGTCCCCGTGCGCATGATGAAGGCCCAGTCGGAAGATTGGGCCAGGAGCAATTCCCGCGCCGCCTGGTTCAGGGCCCGCCACTCCAGGTCATCGGCAGGCTCGCGGCGGCTCAGCTCGATCATCCGCTCGGTAGCCTTGTGCAGGTGGGGGTAGATCCAGGCGTTGGTGGGGTTGAGCCAGTACTCGTGGAAGCCGCGCGCCCCCCAACTGGACTGGGCAGGTTTGCACACCTGGTGGGTGGGGTTCTCCCGCAAGTACTCCGCCAGGTGAGTCATGCGATAGGTATTTTGGTCGAAGTAGCTCTTGCGAATGAGGAAATCCAAAAACCAGGGGCCCTCATACCACCAATGGCCGAACAGCTCGGCATCATAAGGGGCCACCACCAGCGGCGGACGCCCCATGACGCTGTACAAATACTCGATCTGCCGCTGGCGGTTGAACATGAAGTTGCCCGCATGTTCTGCCGCCTTCTCCCTGGCCCAGTAGGGATCGTAAAGTTGCTTCTGTCCCAGATCGAGGTTGCGCCCCGTGATGCGGTGGTACTTGATGCCGGTGTTTTTCCGCTGGCCGTTGGGCATGATGTAGGGCTTGATGTACTCGTAGTCGGCCTCGTACCCCAGGTCTTTGTAGAACTCGCGATAGACGGGATCCCCAGGGTAGCCCACCTCCGCTGACCACACCTGCTGCGAAGACTCGTGATCCCGACCGAAGACGGCAACGCCAGTCTCGGTGAAGATGGGGGCGTACATGCCGTAGCGGGGCCGCGGCTTGGCATAGAGCAAACCGTGGGCGTCGGTGATCATGTAGCGCAGGCCGGCATCGGCGATCATCCGCTCCAGCCCCTGGTAGTAGGCGCACTCCGGCAGCCAGATCCCTCTTGGCCATTGGCCAAAGTGTTCGTTGTAGTGCTCGCAGGCCACGATAAGTTGGGCCCATACCGCCTGCGGGTACATCTGCATCAAGGGCAGGTAGCCGTGGGTAGCCGCGCAGGTAATGATCTCCAGGTTGCCGCTGTCTTGAAACTGTTTGAAGGCCCGCACCAGATCCCGGTCGTAGCGCTCCCAGAGATCGCGCACCATGGCAAATTGCTTGATGTAGTGCTCGGCCAGGTAGCGAATGTGGCCGTTGGTGGCGTTCTTGTCGTATTCCAGTTGGGCCAGCTCTTCCAACTTGGTTAGGTAGTGGTCGTAGCGCTCCTGCAGCAAGGGATCCCGCAGCATCGACACCAAGGGTGGCGTCAGGGACATGGTGAAGCGAAAGTCGATGCCATCTCGCCGCAGCCCCTCGAACATGTGCAGCAGCGGGACATAGGTCTCGGTGATGGCTTCGTAGAGCCATTCTTCTTCCAGCACGAAGTCCTGCTCAGGGTGGCGCACAAAGGGCAGGTGTGCGTGGAGTACCAAGGCGAGATAGCCCATCATAGCGGCCAGGGATCCTCAGGTAGGAGAAGATAACCGAGCAAGCTCCCCTTCCCCGGCAATAAATCTGTAGGGAAGGTTAAGAGCGGCATTGCTACCTATCGTCCAGCATTTCCCCCTTGTGGTCAAGGGCTGGGATCGCTGGGGATCGCTCAGCGGTGGCGAATGAACTCGTAGATCTCCAGGTATTCTTTGCCGGGGTAGTTCCAGGAGTAGTCGTAGCTCATGCCCTGGACTTGCAGTTGGCGAAACTGGTCGGGAGCGGTGTACCACAGGTCGATGGCCCGATCCAGCGCCGACTCCAGAGCCGCGCGATCCGTGTGGTAGAACACGTAGCCATTGCGCTGCTCCGGCAATTTGCGAGTGTCGTAATCGCGGTCGAAAACGGTATCCACCAGGCCGCCCACGCCCCTCACCACCGGAACCGTGCCGTACTTGAGGCCGATCATCTGGGTAAGGCCGCAGGGCTCGTAGTGGCTGGGCACCACAAGGATGTCTGCCCCCGCATAGATGAGGTGGGAAAGTTCTTCGTTGAAGCCCAGCTCGATGTGAACATCGGGGTTGTCGTTGAGGTAGCGTTTCTCATGGGCAAACCAGGCGCCGATCCCCGGCTCCGTGGCGGATCCCAGCAGCACGAATTGGGCATTTTTAAACAGGGAGCGGTAGATGGCATGATGCACCAGATGCACGCCTTTTTGCTCGTCCAGCCGCCCAATATAGGCCACAATGGGCTTATCAACATCTTGTAGCCATAGCTGATCCCGCAGTGCTTTTTTGTTTTTGGCCTTGTTTTCCAAAGTTTGCGCCGTGTAGTGAAAAGGAATAAAGCGATCGATCTCAGGGTTCCAAATATCGTAGTCGATGCCATTCAAGACGCCGCGAAACTTGTGCTGGTGCAAGTAAAGAGTGTGTCCCAGTCCATAGTTGTAATTACCAAATCGCGCTTCCAGGGCATGGGTGGGGGAAACGGTGGTCACGAAGTTGGAAAAGACGATCCCGCCCTTCATAAAGTTGAGGGCAAAGGGGTTAAAGTTATCTCGCAGGCGGTCGTAATGAAAGTAATAGGGCTCCCGGTTGAGGCCGGTGGCCCAGAGGATTTCCGGGCCGCCAAAGCCTTGGTGTTTAAAGTTGTGGATGGTGTAGCATACCCGCTGGTTTTCCATGCCGTGGTACTTGTAAATCTCAAAGAGCAGCACCGGCACCAATCCTGTCTGCCAATCGTGACAATGAATGATATCGGGGCGCTTATTGCTTTTGAGAAGAAACTCCAGAGCCGCCTTGCTGAAAAAAGCAAAGCGCATGTTGTCGTCCGGGCAGCCGTAGTAGCAGCCACGATTAAAAAAGTTGTCGCCGGAGTGGGGCTCAATAAAAAAGCAAAGGCGGCCATGTACCCAGCCGCAGTACACCGAGCAGTGAATAGCTCCCCCATACCAGGGCACCCAGAGGTCGCGATAGGCGTCGTGCAAGCCCCAGATCTGGTCGTAGCGCATCGTGTCGTACTTGGGCAAAACCAGCTCGACACAGTGGCCCCGCACCTCCAGCTCGCGGCTGAGGCCGTACACCACATCCCCCAGCCCCCCCGCCTTGATAACCGGGGCGCATTCAGACGCAATCTGCACGATGTACATTTCGCGCTCTCCCGTAGCACCGCCTTACTTTTCTTCACAAAAGATAATCTCTTTTGGCTTCTACAGCCCATCCCCCGCCTCAGCGAAAAGGGATCCCTGTCCGGGGATCCCTTCCTTGCCTAACAGGTGGCTAGCTCAATCTCTGGCTGCGCTGCCTACGGGTTTGGCTGGCGGCTCAGGCATCTGCCTGGGATCGCTCAATACCACTGCTGGGCATAGAGGCGCTGCACCAGATAGAACACGAACAGGGGCACATCGACGCGACGCTCGTCGATCATAAAAGACTCAATGGTGCTGGCCGGGGATCCTTCAATAGCGCAGCGGAAGAACTTGGGCCCATTGAGGGATCCCTCGGCAAAGAGGACGCTAAACTGCTTTTTGCCGCCGGCAAACGAACCAATCAGCGTCTTGCCCTCCAGCCGCAGTTGCAGATCGGTGACGCCGCGTTTCTGAAAAGCGGCGATGGTTGCCGGGATCACATCTTCTGCAATGAGTTGCTCGAAAGGCTTCTCTTCCTTGGCTGGTTTTTTTGCTGCGGCTTTGGGCGAGGCTTGGGCAGTGTCAGTCTCCTTGGGAGCAGGGTTGGCGGCCTCAACCCGGGCCGGCTTTTCGACAGCGGTTTCCTGGGCGGGGGTAGGTTCTCCAGACATGGGCTGATACTCCGATAACAGGTCAACGATTGGCGTGCGGGCTGGCAGGCCCAGAGTCAGGGATGGAAGAGAGGCTAACCTTTGGGGATGTACTGGCCGACAATTTCTTCAGCAGGGATCTGGGGGAAGCCCATGCTGTAGTTGGGGGTACGCCCCTGCAGGTTGTAGGCAATTTCCCCTTGCTTGAGGAGAGAGCGAATGAAGTGTTCCAGGTCAGAGCCGATGCGCCGCAGGTTGTACTCAGTCAGATCCCGGCCCCTGTACTCTTCTACCAATTCCTCAAAACGAGCATAGACCTTCTGCAAGGCGGCATCGTTCCAGACCAGCTCGTTGTCGGGATCCACATCGAGGGTGAGCAGATCGTCGCGAGGCACAAAGTGGTTATCGGCGGTCACCTCGCCAGCAAAGATGTGAACGTGGCGGGTGGTGCATTTCAGCATGGCTGTCTCTCCGGTCGAGATCCTACGCCTTTCTTCAAGGTATCATTCCTGGCGCCGAGGTGGGATCCCTTGTCGTCCAGATCCCAGAAAGTTGCCCAGGCCAATCTCCCCACCCAACAATTCTGGGGAGAAGCGGGATCCCTCTGGCACAGAAGAAGCCTAAAAGTACGGCTGTCGGCTGCGTAGCCGGTGTTACTGGAAAAATTTAAAAAGCCGGACTACCTTCCCCAGGGAAACCTAAGCTTGTTTATGAGATAACCCATGGTTGTTCTAGGCAGACTGGATCAAATCAGCGATATTCTGCTTCATCCTACTGCAAATCACATCAAGGGGCAGGTCGTTCGGATCCCGTCCAAAGGGGTTCTCAATTTCAATGCCGATCTCCTCGACGCCAAACAGCATAAAGGCCAGCAGCCCGACAATGGGGCCGGTCATCCAGCCCAATCCCTCCACCATCTGAAAAGGCAAAGACAAACAATACAGCAGCAACAACTGCTTCAAATGTAAGGCGTAGGCCATGGGCGTTGGGGTCATGAGAATGCGCTCGCAGGCGCCCAGGACATCGACCATGTTATTGAGCCGCTCCACCATGATCGTTAGCTGATAGACTTCAACGCGGCCTTTTTGGTATTGGCGCTGTAGGTAGTCTCCAATCCAAAAGGCAATTTGCAAGGAGGGATGGTTGAGGTTTTTAAGACGTTGCAACTGCTCTGGGCTGAGGAGGGTCTGAAGCTCATCTGGCAAAAATTCTTGGCGCAGATGTTGCTTCATGGCGATGGCAAAAGCAGGCAGGAGATAGAGGATTTTGATTTTTTCTTCCCGATCGTCTGGCTGCTTCTCTTCAATGGCTACCCAAATCAAGCGGGCTAAGTTGCGCACGTTGCTCACCACGCATCCCCAAGCTTTTCGCTCCTCCCAAAACCGCTCGTAGGCAGTGTTTGTCCGAAACACCAGCATCAAGCCAAAAACGATGTTGGGCACGAACGCCACCAACGAGGACAGCGCTATGGGCAACCCCAGCTTGTAGAGAACGGAAACCAGCACTCCCAGGAGACCACAGATGAGGGTGCGAGGCAGCACTGCCGGCACAACCGATCCGTGCAACTGCAGGGCCAAGCGAAACCAACGCAACCCATTTCCCGATAGATACTGGCGAATCCTGGTGTGGCGTCGGCAAGCCTGCCCCCTGATCCTACTACCGTCATGGCAACGGTTGTTGACCGAAACCTTGGCGGCGCAGGCCCCCCTCTTCCCCGCCGTATACGGGGGGATGAATCCCTTGACCTGACGGGGCAACTTCCAGGGTCTCAGGAGTCATTTCAAGCTAGTTTAAGAGGTTCTCTTTGCTCTCCTCAGGTTGAGAGGCAGGGATCCAGAAGTTGCTCTGCAGCAGAGGGGCGCCAGTGGGGGATTCGCTCCCGCCTGCCGGTTCGAGGGTAATCCAAAGGCGGGTCGGCTGCTGTGAATGGGTGGGCTGGCTGAGCCATTGCAGGGATCCCTCGGCGTTGACGGTGAAGGTGCCGGCGCTTTCCAGGCGCTGCCCAGCCGACTCCAGCCACAGTTGGTAGGTGGTTCCCGGGGGGGCAGGGGGCATTTCTGAAGCCAAGAGCAACACCTGCTTGGCGCGGGGCGACCAGAGAGCTTGTACCAACAGGGGGTTGCGGAAGCTGGGGTCGCGCAGAAGGGTTCGCCGTACCTGCGGTTGTCGTTGCCACTCCTGATAGAGCCGTTGAATGGCTACCGACTCCCCCTGCCAGCGCAGCCGCCAGTAGGCCGCTGTTATGGCCACTGCGTAGATCCCTAACCCTACTAAGCTGCCCCAGAGAAGGCGCCGCGGCCACCAAGGAGGTGCGACCCGGATGGAGGCAGGGGCGGGCAACCAGCTCCAGCGCCGCAAGCGTTCTTGGGCTTGAAAGGCCGTCAACTCGTAAAGCCACAGGGCCACCGAGCGATCCCGCTGCAGGTCAAAGGCCTCCGCATGTTTCCAGCAGAACTCAAACACCTGGCGCACCACCTCTTCGGCCTGGTGAGGCTGCTTGAGAGTGGACAGCGCGATCTCCAGCAGGCGCTTTTGGTAGCGATCCTTAAGTAAAAAGTGGCTGCGGCGATCCCGCAGTTGGATCTGGCGCATCAGCTCGAAATCGGTCGGCTCCGCCATAGCCCCCCATCTGCTGCGCCTGTCCAGCCCGGCTTTGGGTCAAGCGGTAGCGCCAGGCCGGTAGCTTTTTCAAAAATATACATCAGCCCTGGATCCAGCTCACCGGCAAGCCGACTTCATTTTGTTGCGGCTGGTGCAGATGCCGGCCGTGCAACTTGCGGTATCCGCTTTTACTCGCACCTATCTCCTACAAAACGAGGAGCCGACCCAAGACACCATTTTTTCAGTGCAGATGCCCTCAGGCGGCATCTTTCTCGACCACCTTCTCCGCTTCTACCTTCAGGGACTCCGTCCCGCTGACGCGATCGGCACCGGCGGTGGGCTCGTCATCGCTGCTGGGGTTGTTCATCTCTTGCTTGAAGCTGCGCAACGCTTTGCCGAAGGCGCTGCCCAACTCCGGCAGCTTCTTGGGGCCGAACACGACCACTGCAATTATCCCAATCACGGCCAGCTCTGGCAGGCCCATGCCGAAGATGCTCACGGCCAGGATAGGTTCGCTCGACAGCAGGATAGCCATAAGTCCCCAAAACCCCAAAAATAGAACAAGCCAACCAACCTCGCTGGCAAGGAGGGGAATTATCCCCTCCCAACTCTAGCAGGTTTTCCCGGGGGCAGAAAGGTTTGGCTGCTACTGCCATGGCTCTGGAATCCATGAGCTGCCAAAAGCGGCAGCCGACGACCGCTAGACTGAGATTGTTGCTTTGTTGAAGCTTGCCGATGGGCTTTCTCCTGTCTGCCGAACAAGTGCTTCAGTTCGTCACCAACCAGTGGCAGGATCCCTATGCTGTTTTGGGGCCGCAGCAGATAGAGCAGGGGGAGACGTCCTTCTGGCTGGTGCGGGCCCTGGTGCCCAATGCCAAACAGGTTTGGTTGGTAGAACGCGCCACTGGGCAGGCCTACCCCATGCAGCCGCTGCATCCAGAAACGTTGTTTGAGCTGTGCTTTGCGCCTGGCACGCCGGTTCCAGACTACTTTCTGCGGGCGCAGCGGGTCTGGGATCCGGAGGGCCAGCACTTGGAAGAGTGGGAGGATCCCTATCGCTTTCCCCTGGAGAAGGTCAACCACATCGGTGAGCTGGATCGCTACCTCTTCAACGAGGGCAACCACCACCGCATCTACGAGAAGTTGGGCGCTCATCCCATCAGCGTAGATGGGGTTCAGGGAGTCCACTTTGCCGTCTGGGCTCCCAACGCCCGCAATGTCAGTGTCATTGGCGACTTCAACCACTGGGATGGCCGCCAACACCAGATGAAGCGGCTGGGCGAAAGCGGCATCTGGGCGGTGTTCATCCCTGGTGTTGGGCCAGGAGCCGTCTACAAGTACGAGGTGAAAACTGCCTGGGGGGATATCTACGAAAAGTCAGATCCCTATGGCTTTCAGCAGGAGGTGCGACCCAAAACCGGCTCAATTGTAGCCGACCTCCACACCTATACCTGGCACGACCAGGAGTGGCTGGAAAAGCGGGCTGCCACCGACCCCCTGCGCTCGCCCATCTCGGTGTACGAGGTGCATTTGGGATCCTGGATGCACGCTTCCACGGAAGACCCCCCCGCTGATGGGCACCTGGTGCCGGTGGAGCAAAAGCCCAACACCCGCTTTCTTACCTACCGGGAGCTGGCGGACAAATTGATCCCCTATGTCAAGGAGCTGGGCTTTACCCACATCGAGCTCTTACCCGTGGCCGAGCACCCCTTCGACGGCTCCTGGGGCTACCAGGTTATTGGCTACTACGCGGTAACCTCCCGCTACGGCTCGCCCCAAGACTTCATGTACTTTGTCGATCGCGCCCACCAGGAAGGGATCGGCGTCATTGTCGATTGGGTGCCGGGGCATTTCCCCAAAGATGGGCATGGGCTGGCCTTTTTTGACGGTACCCACCTCTACGAATATGCCGACCCCCGCAAGGGCGAGCACAAGGGCTGGGGCACTTTGGTTTTCAACTACGGCCGCAACGAGGTGCGCAACTATCTAATAGCCAATGCCCTCTTTTGGTTTGACAAATACCACATCGACGGCCTTCGGGTGGATGCGGTGGCCTCAATGCTCTATCTGGACTACGACCGCAAAGAATGGATCCCCAACTGCTACGGCGGGCGAGAACACCTGGAGGCCATCGACTTTTTTCGCCAGCTCAACACCCTTATTTTCAAGTACTACCCTGGCGTTCTTTCCATTGCCGAGGAATCCACTGCCTGGCCAATGGTAACCTGGCCAACCCATGTGGGTGGTCTGGGCTTTAACCTCAAGTGGAACATGGGCTGGATGCACGACATGCTGAATTATTTTCGCATGGATCCCTGGTTCCGCCAGTTCCATCACAACCTAGTGACTTTCAGCCTCATGTATGCCTTCAGTGAAAATTACATGCTGGCTTTTTCCCACGATGAGGTAGTGCACGGCAAAAGCCACATGTTGGGCAAAATGCCAGGGGATATGTGGCACAAGTTTGCCAGTTTGCGGGCCCTCTACGGCTACATGTTCACCCACCCCGGCAAGAAAACTTTGTTCATGAGCATGGAGTTTGGCCAGTGGAACGAGTGGAATGTTTGGGCAGATCTAGACTGGGAGCTGCTGCAGTATGAGCCCCACGCCAAGCTGCGCCACTACGTAGCCACTCTCAACCAGCTGCTGCGCTCGCAACCGGCTCTCTACACCCAAGACACCAAGCCGGAAGGATTCCGCTGGATCGACTGCAGCGACCATCGGGGCATTATCTCTTTCATCCGCTATGGGGAGGATCCCAAGGAGTGGCTGGTGGTGGTCTGCAACTTCACCCCCGTGGTCTGGCCAAACTACCGCATTGGGGTGCCGGAGCGGGGGTTTTACCGGGAACTGCTCAACAGCGACGCGGTAGAGTTCTGGGGCAGCGGGGTTGGCAACCTAGGGGGCAAGTGGACGGATGACTGGCCCTACCACAACCTGCCCTACTCGCTTGAGCTCTGCCTGCCCCCTCTTTCAACCTTGGTGCTGAAGTGGCAGCCGCCCCAGCTGGCGGAGGATTCAGGCGAAAACAAAGCTATGCTGGAGTGAGTACGGCCTTCCCTGCTCATTGCCATGCGAGATCTGCTGCGCGACATCCTTCGAGACTATTCTGGCTTTGTGGAACTGCGCTACCACAGCAAAGTCTTTCGCAGTGTCACGGCGGAAAAGGGCCGCATTGAGCGCACAGCGGTTCGACGGCGCTCAGGTGTGGGGGTGCGGGTGCTAGAAGCCGGCACCTGGGGCTTTGCCGCCACCGGGGATCCCTCGCCAGCAGCCATTCGCAAGGCCATTGCCGAAGCTCAGCAAGCGGCCCGCGCCAGCGCCGACTGCCGCAGGCAGAAGCTGAAGGCTTTGCCCAGCGTATCCCTGGCCCAGGGGGAGTTCTGCGAGCCCGGCGTGGAGGAGGTGGTCAACAAACCCCTGGAGGCCAAGATCCAGTTGGCTCTGGAAACAGAAGCCCAGGCGCGCAAGTCTTCCGCCCGCATCACCTCCGCCAGTTGCACTTACAACGAGATCTACGAGGAAAAAGCCATTGTTACTACGGATGGGGCGGATGTGGCCTTCCGGCTGGTGCGCCCTGAGCTGCGGATCCAGGCGGTGGCCGAGGCGGATGGCCAACTAAGCAGCGGTACTGAGTCCATTGGCGTGACGGGGGGGTGGGATTGCCTTTTTCGGACGGATCCCTTGCAGATGGCGGAGAAGGCCGCTGCCACAGCCGTCGATCTCCTCTCTGCAGGCTATGCTGAGGGGGGATGGGCCACGGTCATCTTGTCCCCTTCCATCGTGGGGCTGCTGGTGCACGAGGCCATTGGCCACACGGTCGAGGCGGATTTTGTCTTGGCCGGCTCGGTGGCAGCCGGCAAGCTGGGGCAGCGGGTGGCCAGCGAGCTGGTTACTCTCAAGGACTCTGGCCGTTCTGAATTGATGCCGGGGGCAGGGGGAACGCTGCCTGTGGACGATGAGGGCGTCCCCACCCAAACCACCACCATCATCCAGAACGGCATCCTGGTGAGCTACCTGCACAACCGCGAAACGGCTGCCCACTTCGGCGTCGAGCCCACCGGCAATGCCCGCGCCTGGGAGTACGCCGATGAGCCGCTCATCCGCATGCGCAACACCTATCTCGAGCCGGGATCCCAGACATTGGAGGAGATCATCGCCAGCACTCCCGACGGCTACTTCCTGGATGGGGCCAGAAACGGGCAAGCCGACTCCACCGGTGAGTTCATGTTTGGCGTGGAGCGGGCCTACCGCATTCGCAACGGCAAGCTGGCGGAGCTGCTGAGGGGAGTTACCATCACGGGCAATGCCTTTGAGGTGTTGCAGTCGGTGGATGCCGTGTCGCGGGATTTCCGGTGGGACTTGGGATCCGGCCACTGCGGCAAGGGTCAGCCGGCCAAGGTAGACGCCGGAGGGCCCTACATTCGCTGCCGTGCCATTGTGGGGGGCCGACAGCCTGCTTAGCCCTCACCCCCAGCCCCTCTCCCAAAGGGAGAGGGGAGTTAGGGAGCAACTCTTAGAACCAGCCGGTCGGCTTCCCACTGCTGGAAGAGGCGGAGGACGTGGCCGGCTCTCTCGCGATGGTCGGCCAAGATCTCGGCGCCGGAACGAGCTTGCTTGGCCAATGGCAGCAGCAGCTCCACCACCTGGTAGCGGCTAGAAGCGATCATCTTGCCCGGGATGCGGGCGATGGGCCAGAAGATGTCCATCTTTTGGGTCACGATCTGGGCCGGATCCACTTTGCCCAGCAGATCCGAAAAGGGGATCTTTTGATCCCAGTAGCGCACCTTGCCGTACTGGAGAAAGAGGGGGTTGAGCTGCCAACGGGAGCTTTGGAAAAACTCGGGAGTAAAGGGATCCCAATGGGCCAACTTTTTGCCCTGGTGGCAGCACCAAAAGAGATTTTGCGTGTGGTAGAGGGGCTCCAGGTACTCGATGACCCGCAGTTGGTCAATGCGGGCAAGGGCCTCGTAGCGGCGGTGGAACTCCGGGTGGGTGGCGGCAATCAAGGGCCTGGCGTTCCAATAGTCCAAGTAGGGGGCGACATCGATAAACTCCAGTCCCGCCTGGGCCACCAGGTCGGGGATCTCGCCAATGTCAAAGGGGATGTCGTTGGCGTGGAAGAAGTTATCGACGATGTTTTCATCTGGTAAGTAGTACTCTTCGTGGGCCTTGGCGTGCCGGGCCAGCAGGGAATTGGGATGGGCTGCCTTTAATAATTGCCGCACAAATTCGATCTTTTCCGGCGTGGCCGGTGGGGTAATCCCCAGCAGCTCCAGAGCGCGGCGAATGCGGTAGAGGTGCCAACGACCAGAACGGTTGTAGAGCATCAGGGCCATTACCCCGTCAGGGGCCAGGCGCGAGGCCAGGTTCTGCAAAGCCTTGACCGGATCGGCGGTGTGGTGAATTACCCCATAGGAGCTGATCATGTCGAAGCTCCCCTCCGGCCAGGTGGAGGGATCCATGAGATCGCCGTAGTGCACCGAGCAGTTGCGCAGGCCGTGGTACTTGATCCGCTTCTGGGCAATCTCTAGGGCCGGGCGACTGAGGTCGATCCCGACCACGGCGCCATAGCCGGGGTTGCTGGCGGCAATGCCGTGCACCTCCCAGCCGGTGCCACACCCGGCCACCAAAAACCTGGCGCCCGTCGGCTCTTGTAAGGTGCGGGTGCGGGCATATTGGGCCAACGTATAGCTGCCCAGGCTGGAGAAGCCCTCAAAGGGTTGGTCGTAAGGCACAGGCGGGTAGGGAAACGCCTCGTACTGGGCCTGCACTGCCTGGGTGATCTCCGCTTCGCTTGCCAAAGGCACGTCCTCCCACCTCTTCCCCCCTATCCTAAGAGTCTTTGTAGATTCTTAGACCGGTTTTGGCCGTCAAGTCGGCCCGTGTCGGTCGGCAGCAGGGCAGGGCTAGGCCGCCGTCAAACTGTGGGCAGCTCGCCGGTAGGCCTCCTCCAGCGTCTCTGCCAAGGTGGGGTGAACATGCACCAGGCGGGCCAGCTCTTGCACCGTGGCGCGGCGGGCGATGGCCTGGGCTGCCTCGTGGATGAGATCGGCGGCATGCGGCCCAAAAATGTGGGATCCCAGCAAGAGGCCCGTCTCTTTATCAAAGACCAGCTTCACCATGCCCTCAGTCTCGCCAGCAGCAATGGCCTTGGAGTTGCCGCCAAAGTAGGTGCGCACCGTGCCTACGCTATAGCCCTCGGCTTTGGCCTGCGGCTCGGTTAGCCCCACAAAGCCCATCTCCGGATGGGTGAACACCGCCGCCGGGATGCTCAGGTAATCCATGTAGGCAGGGCGGCCACAGATGTTTTCCACCGCCACCCGCCCCTGCGCTGCCGCCGCGTGGGCCAGCATCATCTTGCCCGTCACATCCCCAATGGCCCACAGGTGGGGCAATTCGGTGGCCATGCGGCTATCCACCGGCACAAAGCCGCGCTTGTCCGTAACAACCCCCAGCTCCGCCAGGCCCAGCCCTTCTGAGACCGGGATCCGCCCAGCGGCCACCAGGCAGCCATCCACCTGCAGCGTCTCCCCGTTGGAGAGGTGGATCGTCACCGGCTGGCCGGGGATCACCTGCTTGGCCAGCACGCCCACATAGGTCTGGATCTGGCGGGGTTTAATCAGCACCCGCTGGGCCAGGCGGGCAATGTCGGGGTCAAAGGCCGGCATCAGGGTCTCCAGCGCCTCGATGAGAATAACTTGGGATCCCAGCGCCGTGTAGACGTCGGCAAATTCCTGGCCGATGTAGCCGCTGCCGATGATGGCCAGCCGCTCCGGGATCCACTCCAACCGCACCGCCTCGTCGCTGGTAAACACGGTGCGGCCATCCACCTGGATCCCCGGCGGCACAAAGGGTCGAGAACCCGTGGCCAGGATCACATCCCGCGCCGTGTAGGTCTGGGATCCCTTCTCTTCCTGGACTTCGACCGTTTGTGGCCCCGCCAGCCTGCCCCGCCCCCGCAGGATTGTTACCCCCAGCTTCTCTAGGGAGCGGGTCATGTCGGTGCGGATCTTCTCCACCACCTGGGCAGCATGGGCAGCAATGGCTCCTCGGTCGGCCTGGACGGATCCCACTTGGATGCCCAGCTCAGAGCTGTGTTGCAGTTCCCGCAGACGTCCGGAGGCGGCCAGGAGAGCTTTGGAGGGGATGCAGCCGCGGTTGATACAGGTGCCGCCCATTTCCGCACCTTCGACGATGGCGGTTTTGAGGCCGGATTCGACGGCATGCAGCGCCGCGCCATGGCCGCCGACGCCAGCACCGATGATGATCAAGTCAAAATCAAAGCTCATGGCGAGACTTGGATAACCGGTGCCTCATTTTCTCATCTTGTTGGCCTTCCCAGGAACCTGGCTGAGAGCATCCAAACCATGAGGTAGCATAGGGTCGCTTGCCCAGTTGACAAGAGGCTGGCGGGGTGGGAACGGGGGATGCGCATGGAACTGCAGGCGTTCATTTTTGATGTGGATGGCACGCTGGCGGATACGGAGCGGGATGGGCACCGCGTGGCTTTCAACGCCGCCTTTGCCGAGGCAGGGTTGGACTGGCACTGGTCGGTGGAGCTCTACGGCCAGCTCCTGGCCATCACCGGCGGCAAAGAGCGCATTCGCCACTTCGTCCAGACCTGCCAGCCGCCCCTGCCTGCCGGCGAAGACCTGACCAGTCTAATAGCCCGGCTGCACCAGGCCAAGACCCGCCACTACACAGCTCTGTTGGCCCAAGGAGGGATCCCTTTGCGCCCCGGCGTCAAGCGCCTCTTACAGGAAGCCAGAGCCGCCGGGATCCGCCTGGCCATCGCCACCACCACCACGCCCGAAAACGTGACGGCCCTTCTGGAGCACACCCTGCCAGAAAGCCTGAGCTGGTTTGAGGTGATCGCTGCCGGCGATATTGTCCCCGCCAAAAAGCCAGCCCCCGACATCTACTGCTACACGCTGGAACAGATGGGGCTGCGCCCCCAGGAGTGCCTGGCCTTTGAGGACTCGGAGAACGGGCTGCGCTCGGCCCAGCAGGCGGGCGTCCCGGCCGTGGTGACAGTAAACAACTATACGCGGGAGCAAGACTTTTCGGGAGCGGCTTTGGTGTTGGATCACCTAGGGGAGCCTGGGCTGCCGTTTCAGGTGTTGGCGGGAAGGGCGGGATCCCACAGCCACTTTACTCTGGAGCTGGCTCGCCAAGTCCACGCTCAAGCCCTCGCCGGACAAGAAAAGTGACCCGAGAGCCCAATCTGCAACAGCGCCTCCGGGAGCACCTGCAGCAAGTAGCTCAGCCCCGCGATCCCGACTGGTCGCCTTTGGGCCATCGGCAGGTGGAGCAGTATGTCCAAAAACAGCTTTCCGAGTGCGGCCCGGTGGAGCCCTTCCCCTTTGAGGCCAATGGCTGCCAGCACCGCAACTGGATCTTGAAGTTGCCCGGATCCCGCCCGGGTCGGCCGCCTATCCTGGTGGGAGCCCACTTTGACGCTGCCCCGGCCACCCCTGGAGCAGACGACAACGCCAGCGGCGTGGCGGTACTGCTGGAATTGGCCCGCCATTTTGCTGCTGACCCTGCCCCTTCTCCTCTGTGGCTGGTGGCCTTCGACCTAGAAGAGCGGGGCCTGCTAGGGAGCAAAGCCTACGCCCGCTTTCTCAGACAACAGCGCCAACCCCTGCGGCTGATGCTCTCTCTGGAGATGCTGGGCTACCGGGATCCCACGCCCGGATCCCAGCGCTACCCCGCCGGCCTGGAGCGGCTCTACCCCGACCGGGGAGATTACATCGGTCTCATTGGCAACTGGCCCGCCCTGGGGGATCTGCTTAGGCTGCAGCGCGGTTTTCAGCAGGTGGGGATCCCGTGTTGCTGGCTGCCAGCCGGCCAGCGGGGTTTGTTCCTGCCGGTTACCCGCCTCAGCGACCACTCCCCCTTTTGGGATGCGGGCTACCCTGCGGCTATGGTGACCGACACCGCCTTTTTGCGCAACCCCCACTACCACAAGCTGAGCGACACCCTCGAGACCCTAGATCTTGCCTTTTTGAGTGGGGTCTGCCGCGGCTTGAGGCAGGGTCTTGGATCCCTCTAAGCCGTGAGATCCCTCGATTCCCAACTCCCCTCTCCCTCTGGGAGAGGGGCTGGGGGTGAAGGCCAGCGGCGCGGGGCGCTTGGGCAGGCCTCCTCAGTACGGAGATCGCTCCAGGAGTTTCGCGATCCCTCGACTCCCGCTTGGGCGACAGAGGGAGATAATAGGCGGCATAGGCAAAGAGGGGAAAAGTTTGCCAAAAAACCTCCCTTAGCCTTTTGGGTCAAAACTTTCACAGGAGCCTTTTTCATGAATACCTTCGCCCAAGCCCCCAAAAAGTGCGTCTCTGCCGTTTTCAAAGAAGAAGCCAAAGTCCAAGAGTGCATCCAGCGCCTGCTCAACCGCGGTATCCCCAACGACCGCATCTCCATCATTGGCCGCAACTTTCAAACGGAAGCCAAAATTACCGGGTTTATCACCCGCAAAGATGTGGTTCTCGATGGCTTGACCAGCGGCGCCATCTACGGATCCCTGTTTGGATCGCTGCTGGGGCTCCTCACGGGGGTAGGGGTGCTGTTTATTCCCTTTTTGGGGGCGGTGGTGGCCGCCGGGCCACTAGGAGCGGCGCTGCTGGGGGCAACCGGTGGCGCTCTCTACGGGGCGCTGGGAGCGGGGCTGGGATCCGCCCTCATTGCCCTGGGCATGCCACAGGAGAAGGCCGCCATCTACCAGACGCGGGTGCAGGCGGGCGAATTCCTGTTGGTGGTGCAGGTGCCGGAGGAAAAAGCGGGCGAAATCTACTTGCTGCTGCAAAGTGCCGGCGGCGAAGAGGTGGCCACTGCCGACTTGAACTTGCCCAGCGAGCCAGAGGGATCCCTGACTCCCGAAACCATCTCCCCCGAGATCCGCGCCGATCTCTCAGAAGAAGCCCAGCAAACCTTTGTGGAAGCCTATAACCAGGCCAAGGCAGAGGGCAGCCCGGTCACCCAGGCGCTGCTCAAGGCTTGGGAAAAGGTCAAACAAGTTTTCACAAGAGACGACAAGGGGATTTTCTCCAGGCGCAAACCCTAGGGGAGTGCTCTCAGGGGCAAGGACAGAGCTAAGTGTTTCTCCCTCGCTCTGGGTTTTCCGATTGCACCTCTAGCCTGAAGGTATCCTAAAAGCCTTAACCTGATTTCGTAGGGGTGAGCTTATGGCTGCGAGCGATTTCAAGGACTACTACCAGATCCTGGGCGTCAGCCGAGATGCCTCTTTAGAGGAGATCAAGCGCGCCTATCGCAAGCTGGCTCGCCAGTATCACCCCGACGTCAACCCCGGCAACAAGGCGGCCGAGGAGCGCTTCAAGCAGATCAACGAAGCCTACGAGGTGCTCTCGGATCCCGACAAGCGGCGGCGCTACGACCAGTTTGGCCAGTACTGGCAACGGGTGGGCAGCGGCGCGGCGGCGGGGCCGGGCATGGAGGGATTTGCCCAGTACGCCAGCTTCGAGGACTTCATCAACGAGCTGCTGGGCCGCATGGGATCCCGCCGCGGCGGCTTCCAGGGCTTCACCACGGGGTTTGGGCCGTTTGTCTCGGTGGATCTGCCAGGGCAAGACGTAGAAGCCACGCTGGGCCTCACCTGGGCAGAGGCCTTCCACGGCACCCAAAAGCGGCTGAGCGTGGATGGCGAAACCCTCACCATCCGCATTCCTCCCGGCGCCAAACCGGGCAGCCGCATCCGCGTCAAGGGTAAAGGCCAATATAGCCCCTTTGGCGGGCCGAGGGGGGATCTCTACCTCACCCTGGAGCTGCCCCCGCACCCCTTCTTCCGCTTCGACGGCGACAACCTGCTCTGCGAGCTGCCCATCACCCCTGACGAGGCGGTTTTGGGCGGCACAGCGGAAGTCCCCACCCCCACCGGTCGGGTGCAACTGAAGATCCCCGCCGGCGTCGATAGCGGCCAGACCCTGCGGCTGCGCGGCCAGGGCTGGCGGGATCCCCAAGGGCAGCGGGGCGACCTGCTGGTGCGGCTGAAGGTTGTCACGCCCAAATCCCTCTCCCCCACTGAGCGGGATCTCTACGAGAAGCTGCGGCAAAATCGGAGCTGGGATCCCCGCGCCTACTTGCAGGAGGTGAGGCTATGAGCTTGGCCATTGTGCGGGTAGAAGAACGGCTCTACACCTTTGAGCAGGCCAGTGAAGTAGCCGGGATCCCGACCCACCTGCTGGAGTGGCTGCTGTTGCAGGGGCTGGTGGAAGCGCAAAGCAGCTACCTCACCCCCCAACAACTGCGGCGCCTGCTGCAGATGATCCGCCTGCATCGGGACTTGGGCCTCAACTGGGTTGGGGCGGCCATGGTTTTGGATATGGCCCAGGAAATTGCCCGCCTCAGGGCGCAGCTACACTACTACCGCGGAGGCTAAGCAGCCCAAGCCTCCATCTCCCTTAAATCCCGCAAGTCAGGAGAACTTCTCTATGGAACAAGTCGTCCGACGCAGCCAAGTGGTGGGCCTGCTGGCCCTGGATAGCAGCACTGCCACGGCCCTGGGCACTGTCGAAGAAATCTGGGTCGATGGACAAGGGCGGGTCTGCTACTTCACCAGCCAGCAGGGCTACACCCCCCTGGAGCAAATCTCTCTCATCGGGCCGGACGCGCTGCTGACCTACTCCACCGTCTTCGCCACTCCGGCAACGCCGCTTAGCTCCCTCTACCGGCGAACCGTGCGTATTGGGGATCAGCCGGTGGGCTGGATCGAGGATTTTCTCTTCGATTGGGAAACCGGAACGATTGCCGCCTACATCCTGGGGGGCAGCATCGCCGAGCCCTGGGGAGGACGCGCCGTCCTGTTGCCGGAGGATGTAGAGGCCATCGACGTAGATGCCGTGGTGGTCAAGGAAGATGCGCCGCAGCGCCTCAAATCAGAAACTGAGGGCCTAAAGAACTTTTGGAGCGAAAAGTCTCGCCAAGTCAAGCAGCTCATCCAGCGCATGGGGGATCGCCTCAAATCCCTGGTCGGCCCCCAGGATCCGCCGGAGGTGGTGCGCGTCAAGGTCAAGCAAGTGCGGGACGAGCTGGCCAAAGGGGGCAAGTTCGACCTCTCCCTGCTCGATGAGGCGGCAGAGTTTTTGCAGCAAAAATGGACAACCTGGCAGCAGCGCCTTAGCCGCGCCGCCCAGCGCATGCAAGCTGCCCTCCAGGCCGCCTGGGAAAAGCTGACCGAATGATGCTCCAACTCCCCTCTCCCAAAGGGAGAGGGGATGGGGGTGAGGGAATAGCCCTAGCTGACAGAGGGCAGGTTTTTCCGCTAGGATTAAAAATCGCTGTCAATGCTCGGATCAGGTTGCAAGACCCCTAGGGGCACCTGTACGGCAAGGAAAAGGCATGACCTACGCAATTGTGGAAACCAGTGGCAAGCAGCTTTGGGTAGAGCCAGGGCGCTTTTACGACGTCGATCGCCTGCCCGGCACAGAGGAAAACAGCCCCTTGGCCCTGTCCCAGGTGTTGTTAATCAACCACGAGGGACAGGTGACGCTAGGGCATCCGTATGTTCCCGAGGCAGTGGTCAGGGCACGGGTCTTGCAGCACCGCCGCGGCAACAAAATCATCGTCTACAAGATGAGGCCGAAGAAGGGAACCCGCAAAAAGAGAGGACACCGGCAGCCGCTCACCCGCGTGCTGATCGAGTCCATCGAACTCAACGGCACAACCCTGGCCACGGCCCAGTCTGCTCCGCCATCCACTTCTGAGGCGACCACTGACACCACAGGGATCCCAGCGGCGGAGGAATAGATCCTAAACTCAGGATCCCAACTTATCTTTGGCGACGACACAGTTGCAGAGGAGGCGTTATGGCTCACAAGAAAGGAACCGGCAGTACCCGCAACGGTCGCGACTCCAATGCCAAGCGGCTGGGGGTGAAGTGCTTTGGCGGCGAGCTGGTGCACCCTGGCTACATTTTGGTGAGACAGCGGGGCACCAAGTTTCATCCAGGGGTGAACGTGCGCCGCGGCGGCGACGACACCTTGTTTGCGGTGGCCACCGGCATTGTTACCTTTGAGCGCTACGGCAAGTGGCGGAAAAAGGTGAGCGTCTACCCGGTTGAGGCGGCTGCCCAATAGGCAGTGAGCTTCCCGTTCTGGCTGGGCAACTGGGCAAGACAGCTCAACTGGTTCCATTCCTCAGCCTGCAGCTGGGCAAAGGGGGGATCCTGGCTTGGCCCAATCCCAATCCTGTGTGGAGCGCCTGTGAGATCCAGGGCTGTGCGGGTGTACTTGTTTCGGGGAGTGGGGTTGCTCCACCTTATCGCTGGGGTGGCGTACCTCTACTGGCGCATCAGCGAGGGGCTGACCGGTCTGGGATCCCTTCTGTTTTGGGGGGCAGAGCTGTACGTTTGGCTGGCGGCGGTGGGCTTTATCCTCAGCCGCTATCCCCAGGTGCCGCAGGAGGGGGTGCCCGCGCCCGAGGTGCTGCGGCGGGCGTTTTTTCAACTGCCGCGGGTGGACGTGCTGGTGCTGCGCCAGCGGGATTCCGTGGAAGCGACCCGGCAGACGGTGCTCTCGGCCCTGCGCCTGGATTACCCCTGGGAGCGGCTGTTTGTCCATATTGTGGATCGGGTGGAAGATGCGGAGATGGCTAAAGTGGCGCGGGCCATCCCCTGCGAGTACTGGTCTTGCCCAAGCCCCACGACCGATCCCCTAGCCTACATGCTGGGATCCGGCCAGCTCCAGGGAGAATATCTGCTCCTGCTGCATCCCGGCCATTTTGTCGAGCCGGATTTTTTGTGGCAGACGTTGCCCCTGTTTTACGACTTTCCGGAGCGGGCCCCGATTGCCAATGCCACCGGCTTTGTGCAGGCAACGCTGCGCACCCTGGGCCAGCCCAGGGCGGTTCACCCGCTGCAGCAGCTTTTGGCGGTGGGATCCCAGGGCTACCAGGCGGCGCCGCTGCTGGGATCTGGCTGTCTCATTCGGCGGGCAGCTTTGGAGGGGATCCCGCAAATCGACATTCGCCGCCCTGTGCAGTTGGGGTGTCAGATGCACTGCCGCGGCTGGCAGTCCCACCTAGTGCGCCCAGCCCAGGTCACTGGCATTTTGTTGCCGTTGCGCAACCGCCGCGTCGCTCTGCTGGCGGTGTTTTCTGCCCTGCGGGAAAACCCCTTCTGGAGCAAGCCCACCACGCAGCAGCAGCGCTTTCAGTACCTGTGGCTGGCCCTCTGGGCTGCGGGCGGGGTGGCGGAGCTGGCCTATTTGGCGGTGCCCATCCTCTTTCTCTGCACAGGCTGGATGCCGGTGCCGGCCTTTGATAGAGTCTTCTTTGCCTGGTTTCTTCCCTACGCCCTGCTGGGGCGCCTCACCTGGCTGTTGGCTTTTCCCCCGTCGCTGTGGGGAGCGGCGTGGCAGTCGGAGCGGCAGACGGGCAGCCAGTTTTTCCAGTCCATCCAGGCGCTGGTGCAGGCGGTGCGGGGGGTGCCCCCCTACCCCGAACAGCCGTCCCAGCTTTCCCTCGGCCCGCAGGCGCTGGCTATTGTGCTGACGTTGTTGGCCATGGGGGTGGGATCCCTGCGCTTTGCCGGCAACTGGGATCCAACCTGGCCAGAGCTGCTGTTTGGCCTAGTCTGGGCCTTCTACAACCTGATGGTTCTAACGGTGCGCCCGGACGATCACGATTTTGCCGGCTTTGCCTTGCGTAGCCACAACCCGGCAGCGGAAGAAACAACAGATGCGCTCTCCAACTCCTAGGGCTGCCAAGCCAGGCACACGGCAAAGCCAAATCCCCCTATTATTCCGCTGTTGCATGGAGAGCATAGAGAAAATGGCCGGCTGCCCCGGCGGAAGTGGTCAACAGCTATGCTGGAAGAAGGATAGGATAGCTAGATCGGCAGAGGTTGCCCCTGCCTTTCCGGGAGGTGTACGGAGGGGGAGGGGCGATCCCTGGCCGAGCCGCCCTTGTGGTTTGCAGGATTGAGCGTGGTCTTCTAGCTTAAAAACAACACCTCTGTGGAGTCAGAAAGACCCCCCCTTCGACTGTTTCCCCTGGGCACGGATCCCCGCCGGCAGGGCTGTGCCTACTGGCTGGAGATGGGATCCCACCGCTTGCTCCTCGATTGCGGTTTGCCTGCTTCCTCCCTCTTCAAGGCCCTGCCAGGGATCCCGGATGCGGTGATCTGCAGCCATGCTCACTTTGACCACCTGCAGGGGCTGCCCGCCTTTTATCGTCGCTACCCGCAGGTGCCTATCTATGCCACTCCCCTGACCGCCCACTTGGCGGGCGGCCTGTGGGAGCGGGGCGTTTGGCCGGGCTACGACCGGGAAATTCGCTTTCCTCCCTTTCGGGCACTGCCCTTTGGCCAGGCACGAGAGATCCTGCCCCATCTGATGCTCACCTTTTTCACAGCCGGGCACCTGCCGGGAGCAGCGGCAACCCTGCTGCAAAATACCCAGACCACTCCGGCCCAAACCTGCGTCTACACCGGCGACTGTTCCCTGGCCTCAACCCGCTTTGCCCCCGGCTTGGATCTCACCGCTTTGCGCCATTGGCAGCCGGACGTGCTGCTCATCGAAGCCTCGCTGGGATCCACTCGCCATCCGCCCCGTCGCCATCTGGAAAACCGCCTGCTGGAGCGTCTGATCAGCGCCTTGGCAGCAGGGCAGACGGTGCTGTTTCCGCTGCCGGTGTTGGGGCTGGGGCAGGAGCTGCTCTTCCTCCTCAAAGCCCACCACCGCTTTACCCAGGCTTCCCAAGAGCTGACCGTGTGGGTGGCGCCGGGGCTGGCGGCAGGCTGCAACCTCTACGAACGCTTGCTCCCCTACCTGCCGGAGCCGGTGCGCAATTTCGCCACCTATCAGCCCTTGTTCTGGGAAGACCGCCTGCAGCCGCGGGTGCAGCCCCTCACGGAGGCGGATCCCCTGCCCCAGGGCCTGTTGCTGTGCGATGCCGATGCCGGGCCTGAAGCCTGGGATCCCATCTGGTCGCGCTTGCTGGCCCAGCCGCAGCGCTCCTGTCTGCTGGTGCGGCTGCCGGAAGTGGAGCTGGCCACCCCCTTTGACCAATGGCCAGCGCCGCTGCGCTCCCGCATCGGAGTGGAGTGGCTGGCTTGGCACAGCCACAACGACGTTGGGCATCTGACCCAGATCGTCCACACCTTTCGCCCCCAACATGTGGTCTTGGTGCACGCCAGCCCCCAGCAGGCGCAGGATCTGGCGGATCTGCCGGAGCTGTGCAACCGTTACCATGTCCACTGCCCCCAACCCGGCCATTGGTTGGAGCTGCCCGACGGCCGCCTGCAAACCCAAGTCAAGCCGTCAGAATTTCCCAGGGATCCCGCCTTGCGCTACGAGGGGGAGGTGGAAGAGATCTGGCAGGAACAGGGCTCGCCCCGCGCCTTGGCCGGCGTACAGGTACGGCTGCCCCCTCAGATTGCCCAGGATCCCCGCTGGGCCGCCTGGGCTGAGACTGGCTTGGTGGAGGCCCGCTGGCAGGGATCCGAACTGGTGTTGCGCGGCCTTTCGCCGCGGGAGCTGATCCGCCCGGCAGGGGCCGCCCCCGCACCAGCAGGAATCGTGCCGCGTCCAAAACAGCCTTCTGCCTCCACCGATAACGGTGGCAGAAAGTGCCAGAACTGCCGCTTTGCCCGCCAGATCTTAACCTCACAAGCCCAAGCCTTTCGCTGCGACCAAGAGCGCTCCCCCCTCTACCGCCTCCGGGTGGATCCGCAAGGAAGCTGTCCCTACCATCAGCCGCTGGAAATCCGCTCTTCCGGTTAGTCAGCCCCCGAAGCCCCAGCAGCCCAAAGGCTAGAATGGGGCCAGTCGCGGTACCCACCATGCTTGAGCAACAACCCTGGGCAGATCGTCGCCAGGGGCTGGTCGGATCCCTGGAGCGCCCTACCACACCCCACCTGCCCGTGGTGCAAATGGTCGGGGTGAACAAAGTCTACCCACTGCCGGAAGGCAGCTTTCAGGCCCTCTACGATATCGACTTGGCGATCGAGGCAGGGGAGTATTGCGCCATCATGGGGCCCTCTGGCTCCGGCAAGTCCACCCTGATGAACCTCATGGGCTGCCTGGATCGGCCCAGCTCAGGGCGCTACTGGCTGGACGGCGTGGAAGTCTCTACTCTGACGGATCGGGAGCTGGCCCGGATTCGCAACCAAAAGATTGGCTTTGTCTTCCAGCAGTTTCACCTCCTGCCCCTCTTGACGGCTCTGGAGAACGTGATGCTGCCCCTGGCCTACGCCGGGATCCCGGAGCCAGAGCAACGCCGGCGGGCCAAGCAAGCTTTAGAACAAGTGGGCTTGGGGAGCAAGCTGCACCAGCGCCCGGCTCAACTCTCCGGCGGCCAGCAGCAGCGGGTGGCCATCGCCCGTGCCATCGTCAACCGGCCACAACTGTTGTTGGCTGACGAGCCTACAGGAGCCCTGGACAGCCGCACCGGCCAGGAAGTGCTCAACCTCTTTGCCGAGCTGCACCGCCAGGGCATTACCCTTGTCGTGGTTACCCATGACCTGGAAGTGGCCCAGGCCGCCCAGCGCATCATCCGCGTTGCCGATGGGCATTTGCTGGTCTAGGCTGCGATCCAACGGGGGCCTATCGGGAACGAGCCGGCTTGCGCTAGCCTAAACGCAACTGAGCGCTCGGCCAGTGAGGATCGGCCCATGAAATTGATCGAAGATATCATCCGATTTTTGGAGACCCGCCTAGAGGAATTCCTCAAAGCCCACCCAGAGATCGAGTTGCAAGCCCTCGACGAGCAGTTGCGCCAGCAGGAAGAAGAAACTCGACGGCTGCGGCAGGAAAGCTTGGCCCAGAAGCAAGCCCTGAGCGAAGCTCTCGCCAAGCTGGGCGAGGAGATCAAGACCTGGCACTTTCGCATCGAAAAAGCCGAGCGGGCCAACCGCCCCGACCTGGCCGAAGGGGCGCGTCGACGGGAAGCCGAGCTTTTGGAGAAAGGAAGCCGGTTGTTCAACCAAGGGAAGGCTCTGGAGGAGAAAATCCAGCAACTGGAAGCTCTGCTGCCGCAAATTGCCCGGCGCCGCCAAGAGGTGAAAACCAAGCTGCAAGAAGTCAAGGCCGCCCAAGCCAAAACTGCCGCCGAGCCGGCTTGGGGCTTCAGCCCCTGGGGAAAACCGTTTGAGGAAGATAAGTTGGAGGAGGAATTTCGCCGGCTGGAGATGCGGCTAGAGGTAGAGAAGGAATTGCATGACATGAAGAAAAAGGTGGGGGAACAGCAGCGGCGGTAGCAGCCTGGCCTGTGTCTAAAAAAACTCTGTTAACCTCGAATCCAGTTGCAACAGCCGAACCAAAATCAAGCTGGGTGGAACCTACGATTTGCGCTCTCGGTCTCAAGAGCCGGAGCGAAATCGTTTCGGCAACTTTCTCGGCCACCGAACGAGAAGGAAAGCCCCTCTTCTCCACCAAGAGTGGTACGCTATTGGGCATGAATGAGCTCTATCTAAATCACCCTACATTTGGTTTGCTCTACGGCCTGTGTCGGGTTAACGAAGGGGAGGCCATCTTCACCACCCTTTATGCCCAAAGGCTGTTTTTTCGGGTCTACTTCAAGCCCCCCGCTGACGACGACCCCTCTGCTGTGGAAGAATTGGTCTTTGACCCGATTAGCCGCAACGAAGCCCGCCAGGTCATCGAAGAACAAATGCGCCTGTTGCGCCGCGCCAATCGCAAAGACGAGCTGGAGCACCTGCAGTTGGTTTACAAACGCACCTTCTCTTGACCTAAAATTGCGACAAAAAGCGCAGGTCGCTGCTGTAGAACAGGCGGATATCTTGAATGCCATGTAAGAGCATGGCCACCCGCTCAACGCCGATCCCTGCCGCAAAGCCGGTGTAGCGCTCCGGGTCATAGCCGACCGCCTGAAATACATTGGGATCCACCATGCCGCAGCCAAAAATTTCCAGCCACTTGGAGCCAAAACGCACATCCATCTCGGCAGAAGGCTCCGTGAACGGAAAATAGCTGGGCCGGAAGCGGGTTTCTCGCTGGCCCAACAGGCGAGTGACAAACTCCTTGAGGGTGCCCTTCAGGTCGCAAAAGGTGAGGTTCTGGCCCACCGCCAAGATTTCCATTTGGTGAAACACAGCCGAGTGGGTGGCATCGACACTGTCGCGGCGCATCACTCGCCCGGCATGCACAATGCGCAGGGGCGGCTGGTGTTGCTCCATATAACGCACCTGCACCGAAGAGGTTTGGGTGCGCATCAGATAGCCCTTTTCCAAATAGAGGGTATCCTGCATGTCCCGCGCCGGGTGGTCGGCGGGGGTGTTGAGGGCCTCGAAGTTGTAGTACTCTGTCTCGATCTCCGGGCCGTGGACCACCGTGTAGCCCATCCCCACAAAGATATCGAGCATGCGGTCGATGGTGGCCTGCAAAGGGTGAATTCGCCCTAGAGGCCGGCGCGGCCCCGGCATAGTGACGTCCAGCCGCTCCGCCTCCAGGCGAGCCTGGAGCTGAGCTTCGGCCAGGGCCCGTTTGCGCTCATCCAGCCTAGATTGCAGGGCCTCTTTGAAGGTGTTGGCCAAAGCGCCAATGGCAGGCCGTTCTTCCGGGGGCAGCTTCCCCATGCCCCCCAAGATCTTGGAGAGCTTCCCCTTCTTGCCCAGATAGTCGATGCGGATCTGCTCCAAGGCGTCCAGATCGGCGGCCTGCGCCACCTGGGCAAGCGCCTCACCTTGGAGGGTGAGAAGCTGTTGGCGAAGCGTGTCTCGTTCGTCTTGCATGGGGAAAGTTCATTCGCACATTCGCGTCAGCGTTGCCGAGCAGCCGGCAGACAAGGATCCCTATTGGACATGTAGCGGGCCGCAGTTGCTTTCTCCCAAAGTATCATCTTTCACCGACGGCGCCGAGATTGGCAAGGGATTCTCTTCCCACCTACTGCAGCAGCTCCGCCTGCCAATCGACAACCTTGCGAAAGCGAAAAGGGCCGGCCACAGCTCCCCACACCTGGCGGTGGGTAACCGGATCCATGCCGCGATCGTGGCTGCAAAACTCGTTCTCGCTCAGGTGCAAGGTGGTCTGCAAATAGGTGGTTTGACCGTTGCGCACCACGCAACAGCGGCAACCCGGCTCCGTCACGCCGACAAAAAGGGATCCCTGCCTCTTCACCTGCACATCACACCCCGGCAGGTAGGCCAGATCGGCAGCGCTCAGTTGGCTGAGTTGCTCCGCCCTCCCCCGAGCACACCCCCGCCACCGCTGCGGCTGCAGAGGACGGTAGTTGCGGATCACGATCCCGTCCCCCACTTGAGTGAGTTCCACCACTGCCTGACGATAGGGCTCCTCCAAATGGCCGCTGTAAGCCTGCTCCACATAAAAGCCGATTCCCCCCAGCACAGCAGTTGGCAAGGGGCGATAGGCCACCCGGATCGAGGCAAAAAAAGGTGGGTTCTCCCAGGCTTGCTCTTGGTTGCTGAAGTCTCCCGCCAGCCAACGTGCCATCTGCAACAGCTCAGGGGAAGAGGTGGACTCCAACCAGTTCGACATAACCACGCATCCAGAAATACCGTAGGGACTTATACCGAAAATCCCAGGCGGTCGATGAAAACCTGCTCAGATTTTCCCCTAACCTCTGCTCTGCCGAGGAGGCTCCACAAATGTTAAATTATGTATCCTTTATGAGAAGGTTTGCGTGGATACTGAAGCGGGCTTGCCTCTTGGCCGAAAGCCACAATCACGGTTTATATTTTTCTTCATGTCGTAAAGCTGTGTAAAGTAACATTTTTTTCTGTAAAAACTAAGGCCCTGAAGGATGGAGAGAAGAGGGCGGGATTGCCCGTCTGGATGAGGATCCAAGACTTTTTGCGGCAAGTAAAGTCCCTTTACATTTTTTGATTCAATTGCTCCCTGTCCTCGCGATAGAAAAAGACTGGAAACAAGGCGAGCCAGATTTTCCTCATCTGTCCAGTTCAGGTTGTCGGCAGTGGAGGATCTTTAAGAAGCGGGATCCGTTGACATGTGTCGGCAAGCGGCTTCGCCTGCGAGGCCGTTTGACTGGAGGTGGGTCGAGGATTAGCTTGCCCATCTTGTTTCTACGGGCTTTGATCCCGTGGGCAGGTCTGTTGGGACAAGGAGCTGTGCCAACGGTGCCGGTCGGCATCAGGGATCGGGGCATTGCTGCATTCCTGGCTGGCGGGAGCTTCCACTTCCGCGGCAGGGAGTGACGATTCATAACCTCTTTTGCTTTCGCTAGGAGATTTAAAGCCATGAACGATGTATTTGGCAAAGTTGTTGCGCAAGCTGATTCCAAAGGCGCTTTCTTGGGAGAAAACGAGTTTGCGGCTCTGCAGCAGGTGATTGCCGAGGGGAACAAGCGCTTGGACGCCGTGAACCGCCTCACCAGCAACGCTTCTAAAATTGTGACCGATGCCATCCGTCAGTTGTTTGCCGAGGAGCCCAATTTGAACGCTCCCGGCGGCCCTGCTTATCCCAGCCGCAACGTGGCCGCCTGTATGCGGGATATGGATATCATCCTCCGCTACATCACCTATGCGGTGGCAGCCGCTGACCCCAGCGTGCTGGACGAGCGCTGCTTGAACGGCTTGCGGGAAACCTATCAGGCGCTGGGCACCCCTGGCAGCTCTGTGGCCAACGGCATTCAAAAAATGAAAAAAGCTGCGGTGGCGGTGGTGAGCGATCCCAACGGCATCACCCGGGGTGATTGCAGCGCTTTGATCGCCGAAATCGAGTCCTACTTCGATCGCGCCGCTGCTGCCGTGGTCTGATAGGGCCGGAATCTCCATCGCTTTGCCTGGAACAGTCGGATCCTAGGGTGAAGGCCGCCGTGGAGTTCAACTCGGGTTGGCCTGGGATCCCTGAGAAGACAACCTTTTTTGCAGTCATTTTGCAGTTAAGCCGCTTTTGCAGTGTTGGATTTTTGCGTTGAGCTTAAGTAAAGGAGCGTTTTGAATCATGCAAACCCCTATTGTCGATGCCATTGCTACCGCGGATAGCCAGGGGCGCTATCTGAGCAACAGCGAGTTGCAGGCCATCAACGGCCGTTTTCAGCGGGCTGCCGCCAGCATGGAAGCTGCCCGTGTCCTGAGCAGCCGTGCCGAAGAGCTGGTGCGCGGCGCCACCGAGGCCGTCTATGCCAAGTTCCCCTATACCACTCAGCCTGGGGGACAATGCCACACCCAAGCGGGCAAAGACAAGTGCGCCCGCGACGTGCGCCACTACCTGCGCTACATCACCTACTGCTTGGTAGCCGGTGGCACCGGCCCGTTGGACGAGTATCAGTTGGCCGGGATCCGCGAGATCAACGCCGCTTTTGAACTCTCCCCCAGTTGGTTTATCGAAGCGCTACGCTACATCAAAGCCAACCATGGCCTGACGGGGCAAGCGGCCACCGAAGCCAACACCTACATCGACTACGCCATCAACGCGCTCAGCTAGGTTCTGCAGCTTGGGATCCCCCAAAAAGGTGGCCAGCCCGGCGCTTGAGGGGGATAGCGAAGAAAGGTTGTCGAGGGCAACGGTGGCGAGAAAGGGATCCCTTTGGCCGGTTGGGTCTGAGGATCTCTCCCCCAGAGGGAAAAGCGCCGCTGTTGCTCTCGCTTCAACCCCATATTTGTGCTGCTGAGGGTTGTTGAGTTGAGAGGTGAACCCAAGCAGCCTTTTCAAGCTTTTTTCAAAGTTAATCCAGCCAGTTTCATCATGAGGAATTAACATGAGTGGAATCACAGCGGCAAGCCGAATGGGGATCCGGGGCATTACAGAGACGACTCCCTTAGAATTGCGCCCTAATGCCAGCCAGGATCAGCTCAATGCGATCCTGCGGGCCATCTATCGCCAGGTGCTGGGCAACGATCACCTGTTTGGCGCAGACAGGAAGGAGCTGGCCAGTGCGGAATCGCTGCTACGGCGGGGCAGCCTGACGGTGCGGGAGTTTGTGCGCTTAATCGCCAAGTCCGAAGCCTACAAGAGGCGGTTTTTGTACCCTAACTCCCAGACCCGCGCCATCGAGCTCAACTTCAAGCACCTGCTGGGGCGAGCTCCCACCAGCCCTAAGGATATTGCCCGACACCTGGACATCTACCACGCTGGGGGCCACAGCGCGGAGATCGATTCCTACATCGACAGCCCAGAATACCTGGAAGCCTTTGGCGACAACATCGTCCCCTATCCGCGCGGGTTTGAATATCGCAAGGCCCATACCACCCGCGACTTCACCAACCTTTTTGCCCTCTACGGGGGCTACGCCAACAACGACCGTTCCCAGGGGCGCAGGCCGCGCTTGATGGTACCCCTCGCCACCGGCTTTACCCCGGCCATCCGCCGCATCGGGGTGCGGGGGCTGCTGCCCCCCAGCCCCATTACCAAACACTTGGGGCCGCCAACGGGCCAGTCCGATCGCATGTTCTGCATTGAGGTGACGCGGCTGCTTAACCCGCCCTCGGCCCTGGCCACCTCCAGCCGGGTGCGCAAATCCAACCAGCAGATCTTTGTCTCTGCCGATCAGCTCTCGGCGACGATGCAGCGGCTGCTCAAGTCGGGCGCCAAGATCGTCAGCGTCCGCAGCGCTTGAGGCCTCTGCAGGCGCTCTGGCCTGTTGATGCTATGACCACGGCTGTTCCTTCAGATCTCCCTCCGGCCGCCGACCTCACCCCCGCTGGCCAGATCGCCAAGCTGCGCCATGGGGATCCGGGGGAACGTTACTACGCGGCTTGGTGGCTGGGGCGCATGCGCATCCCCGAAGGGATCCCGGCCCTGATCGAAGCCTTGGCCGATGAGACAGATCGCACCACGCAGGGGGGATATCCGCTGCGGCGCAACGCCGCCCGTGCCCTGGGCAAGGTGGCCTCCCCTGCTGGGATCCCGGCTCTGAAAGAGGCTTTACGCTGCTCCGATGGCCAAGTGGTGGCAGCAGCAGCCCAGGCGCTGGTGGAGATCGCCCTAGCCAATAATCTGGATCGGGATCCCAGGCAAGCCGAAGAGCTGGGAGTGGCGTTGCTCGAAGGGCTGCGCTGGGTGGAGCAGGGTCTGCAGACAGAAGCGCCTGCCGCCTTGGAGGCTTTGATCGAGGCGCTTGGACAGTTGCAGGTGGCTGCCGCCCTGGGGCAGATCCGCCCTTACCTAGAGCACCCCTCAATTCGCCTCCAATGCGCGGCAGCGCGGGCCTGTTACCGGCTGACAGGGGATCCCAGTTTTGTCCAACCGCTACTGTCGGTGTTGAGCCACCCCAACATCCATCTGCGGCGGGCTGCCCTGCTGGATCTGGGGGCCAGCGGCTATCTGCCGGCGGCCCAAGCCATGGCAGCGGCAGCGGTGGAGGCCAATATCAAGCTGCTCGCCCTCAAGCAGTTGGTGGAGCTGAACCTCAGACGGGGAAAAGAGGCCGGCACCGACCTGCACCAGGTGCTACGGCTAATCGACGAGCTGCTCTAATTCTCTGGATAGGGAGACGACCTCGACCCAAAGTTGACACCCAACTGCTTATTTTGTTAATTTCGATACAGAATAAAATTGGGTTTTACCCTCTGAGCTGCGCCGAGGAAGCCGAAGCTGTTGTCTAACGGCTCTCAACAAGCTGGCTCAGGGGCGTCGCTTTCTTCCTCAGCTCTTTAAAGATCGCCGCAGTCTATTTGGGGGAGTCTTCCTATGCAACTGACCTACCGGGGCATTGCCCACGACTTTGTCCCTTCTGCCCCCGCAACCTGCCAGCGGCAGGAGGTGCCAACGCGCTACCGGGGCCTGGCGTGGAGCTGGCCAGCCCAATCGGCGGTTGTGTCGCTGCCACAGTTTTCTGCCTTGAGGTATCGAGGCCTTGTCCTCAATCCGGCGGCGAAGGCAGCGAGCAGGGTGCCGGCGGCTATTTCCCCGCGCAAGGACTTTATAACCTTGGTCGAAGAAACCCATCGGCAAAACCTGCTGCGGCGACTACAAGAGCGCATTCGCGCTGCCCAGGCCCGCGGCGACGAGCATCTGTTGCGGCAACTGGAGCAGGAGCGACAACTGCTGGCCTGAGCTCTGCCTTGCCCTCCCTCCAGAGGTCGGGAGAATCCGGGATAATGGTGCTGCCCTATGCCGAAGCGAGGGGGGTAGCGGCTGTGAGCCTGTGGGTGAATCCTGGGAAGATTAGGGCATCCCGACAGTTGCCCATTGCCAAGGCGGCGGTGGGGAGCTAGGGGTATGAAAGAGTCTGCCCCGCGAATCCCATCCGCCGCGTCTTCTCCACCCCGTTCCTTGCTCTCGGTAGCAGGGCTGGTGGCAGGGGCCACGCTGCTCAGCAAGGGCATGGGGTTTATCCGTCAGGCCCTAATCGCGGCAGTCTACGGCTCGGGGACAGAGTACAGCGCCTTTAGCATAGCCTATGTCCTGCCTGGCTTTTTGTTGATCTTGCTGGGCGGGATCAACGGCCCCTTTCACAGCGCCATCGTCAGCGTGCTCAAAAAGCAGCAGCCGGGAAGAGAGGATCCGGCCCGTTGGCTAGAGTCCATTTCTACCTTGGTGGGCTGCCTGCTCTTAGCGGTGACGTTGGGCCTCTGGTGGGGAGCCGACTGGGTGGTGCGCCTGAGCGCACCAGGGGCCAGCCCCGAAGTGCATGCTCTTGCCGCCGAGCAGTTGCGGATCATGGCGCCGCTGGCCTTGCTCTCGGGCTGGATTGGCATTGGCTTTGGGGCGCTGAATGCGGCCGAGCACTACCTCTTGCCCGCCCTTAGCCCGTTGATCTCCAGCTTGTCAGTCATTGGGATCCTGCTCGCGTTGGGATGGACGGGGATCCCGACGTTGCTGGCCTGGGGGGTGCTCATCGGGGCCATCGCCCAGTGGTTGGCGCAGGTGCCGCTGCAGCAGCGGCTGGGGCTGGGGCGGCTGCGGCTGCGCTTTGAGTGGGGATCCCCGCCGGTGCGGGCGGTGGGCCTGCTGCTGTTGCCGGCGGTGATCTCCTCCGGCATGATCCACATCAATGTCTATGTGGATCTCTTTTTTGCCTCCTTCGTGCCCGGGGATCGCACCATCGGCAACTTGGGCTATGCCCAGCTTTTGGTGCAAACCCCCCTGGGGATCCTCTCCAACATGGTGCTGGTGCCCCTGATGCCTCTCTACGCCCAGCTGGCGGGGGATGGATCCCGCTGGCCGGAGCTGCGCCAGCGTATCCGCCAAGGGCTGATGGTGACGGCCATCCTCACCCTGCCCCTGGCGATGGTGCTGGTGGCCCTGGCCGAACCTATCGTTCAAGTAGCCTACCAGCGCGGTCGCTTTACGCCGGAGGTGACCCAGGAGGTGGCGGCCCTGCTGATGGCTTATGGGCTGGGGATGACCTGTTACCTGCTGCGGGATGTGCTGGTGCGTATCTTCTACGCCCTGGAGGATGGGGCTACGCCCCTGCACATCAGCGGCCTGGCCATCGGCCTCAACGCCCTGCTGGACTTCCTGTTTTTGCCAACCTTTGGAGCACCGGGCATTGCCTTGGCCACGGCAGGCGTTAACCTGATGGCTCTGATTGGGCTGGGGATCCGCCTCCACCAGCGCTTGCCGGAGATCCCCTGGCAGGAGATGGGGCAGGCCCTGCTGCCGTTGCTGGGGATCACCGCCTTGGCCGGGGGCCTCAGCCATTGGCTGTGGACGCAACTGCGCTCCCACGAGATTCTCGGCTCTTCTCTAATCACCGCCGCCCTCTGGGCCGGTCTGGCCGCCGGCATCGGTCTCAGCTTGTTTGCGGCAGGGGCCCTGTATCTGCGGATCCCGGAAGTGAACTGGCTGGCAGCCCAGATCCAGACGCGCCTGAGCAAGATTGCCAGCCAGCGATCTCCATCCAGATCCTAGGCAGGCCCGACTAGCTGATGGCTTCGAGGTAGTCTCGCACTCGGTTGCGCCGCTTCGGCTGCCGCAGCTTTTGCAGGGCTTTGGCCTCGATTTGCCGTACCCGCTCCCGCGACAGATCCAAGGCGCGGCCAATTTCCGCCAGCGAGTAGGTGCGCCCATCCCCCAACCCAAAGCGCATGCGGATCACATCCCGCTCGCGGCTGGTGAGATCTGCCAGCAACTGCTGTAGATCGCGATGCAGGGCCTCCCGCATCATCGTCTCTTCGGGGGAGATGTCGTCGGTTTCCAGCAGATCCCCCAGCTCAGTGTCCTTGTCTTTGCCCACCTTGGTTTCCAGAGAAACCGAGCGCGGCACCCGCACCAGCAGCTCCCTGACCTGGGGCACCGTCATCTCCAGCTCGGAAGCAATATCCTCAATGGTGGGGGTACGGCCTTTCTCCTGGGAAAGCTTGCGCTGGGCTTTTTTGATCTTGTTCAGCTTCTCGGTGATGTGAACGGGCAAGCGGATAGTGCGGCTCTGGGTGGCGATGGCGCGGGTGATGCCCTGCCGGATCCACCAGTAGGCGTAGGTGCTGAAGCGATAGCCCTTCTTGGGATCGAACTTCTCCACCGCTCGCTCCAGGCCCAGCGTGCCCTCTTGGATCAAGTCCAGCAGCTCCAGGCCGCGATTTTGATATTTTTTCGCCACCGACACCACCAGGCGCAGGTTAGCTTTGATCATGTGCTCTTTGGCGCGCTTGCCAATTCGCTGGATCTGCTGTAGCTTCTCGGGGGTGAGGTTGGCCCATTCGGGGTACTGGTTGGCCCTAGCTGCCCACTCGGCCAGAGTTGGCTCCCGTCCCAACTCTTTCTGCAGGCGCAGGCGCACATCCAAAAGCTTCATGTAGTCTTGGACTCTTTGGGCCAGAGCCACCTCCTCATCGCGACCCAGGAGGGGAACACGACCGATCTCCTGCAAATAAAGGCGCACCAGATCGGTGGAGCGGCGAGCTGGCTCCTCTTCTGCAAACTCGCTCTCGGCCAGATCTACCTCTGCTTCCTCAGCGGGATCGAGGAGATCGCCATCCAACAAAATGTCGTTGAGCTCAGGTTCGTAGTTAGACATGTAAGGTATTGCTGAAACAGCGACAGAGGCAGGCAAACCAAAAGGGCAGGACTGGGAGGAAATCTCTAAGGCTGGTGTCTCCCTGGAGCGGTTGCTTTGCGCCGTCATCGCTCGAGTGGGGCAGGCACCCTCCTCCTCAACCCTCGCTGCAGAGCTCTGCCCTCTTAAAGGAGGCTACCCTGGAAAGGGAGAGAGACAAGAGTCAGTAAAGCAGAAGCCTCTTATCATAACTTAATTATTATTATAGTTGCACTTCCCAGCCGAGAGGCACGAGATCCGGCGTAGCCTCCCCTCCTCTTGAACTGCCACTGAGGTTGCTGAAAAGCGCACTGCCCTCCGAGGGGTTTTTTGCCCATGCGAGCTACAAAGCGATAGAGGTGGCAACTCGGTTTTTCTTTGGAGGAGGGGGCGGCCAGCTCCTCTGAGAAGTCTAAACTGGTCAGCAGGCGTGTAAACTAGCATTCCATGAACTGCTTTCTTGCCAAGTCTCCTTCTTTCTGGTCAGGAGAGAAAGCCCCGATCGCAGTTGCGCCGCCCATCAACTTTGGCTCTCTATCCGAGGCACGTGCGGCAGTAGCCGCCTCTTCTTCCTTGCAAGGGGAGACAATTTCAACGCTACTGCTTACGGTCTTGCTGGCCATCGGCCTGTTCTTTTTTCTGCGAGCCTCTGGCAAAGACCGCGTCGAAGCTCGTCTCTATTTTAGCAGTCGCAACCTGGAAGAAATGGGATCCCTTCTCCGAAAGCACCTGGAGGGGCGCGCCTATCGCTTGCAATCTGCTGACCCGGAGGGGATCGCCACCTTTGTGGGTCAGGCGCGGGCCAGTGTGGGGTTGGCTGTTTTTTTGACGGGGCTGGCGGGGGCAGGGCTGGCCTGTTTGGCCCTGGTGCTGCAGATGCTGCAGCCGGCTTGGGGAGCCTGGCCTTGGACGCTGCTGCTGGCCTCTCCTTGGGCGGGCTGGTACTACTGGCGGCGCAGCCACCGCCCGCAGCAGATCCGCCTGAAGCTGCAAGAGGCCGCTCCGCCCCCCGGATCCCACCTCTGGGTGGAGGGGCAGCGGGAGGAGCTGGAGGTGCTGGCCGCCACCTTGGGGCTGGAAGAACGGGATCCGGAGCGAGGATAGACCTAGAGCTCCTCGGGGTAGAGGGAGGTCGGGATCAGGGATAGTTGATCCCCAGCCTTGGCATCGCAGTCGGGTATCCCGCGGGAATTGGATTCTTGCTTGAACCGTTTCTTGGGGTTGTTTGAAGAAGGGCGGCTTTTCCCCTGGCTGCGCAGGCCGAGGCCGATGCGGCTGTGTTGTTCCACCAGGGCCAGCACCTGTTTGGCCCGCTCGATCACCGGCTGGGGCAGGCCGGCCATGCGCCCTACCTCGATGCCGTAGGAGCGGTCGGCCCCCCCGGGCTGCACCTGGTGCAGGAAGATGATGCGATCCGGCAGCTCTTTCACCACCACCTGGAAGTTGGCCACGTTGGGCAGCAGGGTTTCCAGTTGGTTGAGCTCGTGGTAGTGGGTGGCAAAGATCGTGCGGGCGCGCACCTGGGTGGCCAGGTACTCGGCTACGGCCCAGGCGATAGAAAGGCCGTCGAAGGTGGCGGTGCCGCGGCCAATCTCGTCCAGAAGCACCAGGGAGCGCTCGCCGGCGTGGTTGAGGATGTTGGCCGTCTCGTTCATCTCCACCATGAAGGTGGACTGTCCCGTGGCCAGGTCATCGACGGCGCCGATGCGGGTAAACACGCGGTCGCACAGGCCCAGCTCCGCCCGCCGCGCCGGGACAAAGCTGCCCATCTGGGCCAGGATCTGGATCAGCCCAATCTGCCGCAAGTAGGTGGACTTGCCGGACATGTTGGGGCCGGTGAGGACGATGAGATCCGGGCCGTGGGGGGATCCCAGGCGCACCGAGTTGGGGACAAATAGGCCCTGGGGCAACGATTTCTCCACCACGGGGTGGCGCCCCTCTTCGATGATCAGGCGGCGATCGGCGGTGATCACGGGACGGGTGTAGCCCTGCTGCACGGCCACCTCGGCCAGGCCAAAGAGAGCATCGACAGCAGCCAGGGTCTGGGCCACCTGGCGGATGGCGGCAGCTTGGGATCCCGCCTCCTGGCGCAGTTGTACAAACAGCTCGTACTCCCGCTGGTTGATCTCGGTTTGGGCGGTGAGGATGCGGGCCTCTTTTTCTTTGAGCTCAGGGGTGATGAAGCGCTCTTCGTTGGTTAGCGTCTGCTTGCGGATGTACTCCTTGGGCACCTGCTGGGCCTTGGCGCGGCTGATGCTGAGGTAATAGCCAAAGGCCTTGTTGAAGCCCACTTTGAGGGTGGGGATGCCGGTGCGCTCGCGCTCGGTTTTCTCCAACTGGGCAATCCAGTGGCGGTCTTGCTCCACCTGCTGCCGCAGCCTGTCCAGCTCGGCATCTACCCCAGGCCGGATCAACCCCCCTTCGGTGAGCACAGGGGGCGGCGAGGGCAGGAGGGTGTGCTCGATGCGGCGGCCCAGGTCAACCAGAGCGGGATCCACCTGTTGTAGGCTCTGCAGGAGGGGGGTTTGGGCTTCGGCCACCAGCTCGGCCAACTGGGGCAGTTTGCCCAAAGAGGATCCCAGGGCCACCAGCTCGCGCGGGTTGGCGGTGCCGGAGGCGACGCGGTTGGCCAGCCGCTCCAGGTCGTAGAGAGAGTCCAGCAGGGATCCCAGGCGGGTGCGCAGGGAGGGGCTTTCCAAGAGCTCCTGGATGGTGTCTTGGCGGAGGCGGATTTGCTCTGGATCTCGCAAAGGCTGCAACAGCCAGCGGCGTAGGGTGCGTCCCCCCATGGCGGTGCGGCTGCGATCCAGCACCCAGAGCAGGGATCCGACAAAGGCCCCCTCGCGGATGGTCTGGGTCAGCTCCAGGTTGCGACGGGTTTGGGTGTCCAATATCAGGTAGTCGGTGAGCTGGTAGGTGCGGGGCGGGCGCAGGAGCGGATGGCCCCCCTGAGGGGAAGGCTGCACCAGGTTTTTTTGAGTTTCTTCCAGGTAGTGGAGCAATCCTCCCGCCGCCCGAATGGCCAGGGGCAGCCCCTCGCAGCCCAAGCCTTCCAAGGAGCGCAGGCCGTAGGTCTGCAGCAGGTTTTCCCGCGCCGTGGCCAGCTCAAAGGGTTCGGCTGGCCGCAGGGTATAGGTGTACTGGCCGGGCAGGCCCAGGGGGGCTTGGGGATCCCCGGGCCGCATCAGGCCCAGGCCCAGCCCCTCTTCGGTGGGCAGCAGGATCTCCGCCGGCTGCAGCCGCGCCAGCTCCTGTTCTAGCTGCTCTTGCCCCTCGCCCTGGCAGACCCAGAACTCGCCGGTGGAAATGTCGGCATAGGCCAGGCCCCAGACCGTTTGCTTGGAGCCTCTCAGGCGGACAATGGCCGCCAGGTAGTTATTTTGCCGCGCCTGCAGCAGCTCCTCTTCGATGACGGTGCCGGGTGTGATCACCCGCGTCACTTCCCGCCGCACCAGGCCTTTGGCTTGATCCGCCGGCTCCATCTGGTCGCAGACGGCCAGGGCGTAGCCTTTGGCCACCAACTGGGCGGCATAGCGGTCGAAGGCGTGGTAAGGGATCCCGCACATGGGCACCCGGCCAATGGCCCCTGCCTCTCGCCCGGTGAGCACCAGCTCCAGCTCCCGCGACACCAGTTGCGCGTCCTGGAAAAACATCTCGTAGAAATCCCCCAGGCGGTAGAGCAGAATGGCGTGCGGGTATTGCCGCTTCAGCTCCACGTAGTGCTGCATCATGGGGGTGAGCAGGGCGGGATCCACCTGCAGGGCATCCCAAGTGGTCTCAGCAGAAGAAGCCATGGCACCAATGCTTGCAAGAGGGGGCCAAATTCAGGGTCCATCCAACCCAAGCTAACCGGCTTGGGCCATTCTATTTGATTTGAGATCTTCCCCCCTCTCCCTCCGGAAGAGAGGAGATTACCAAGCGGCGCCATAAAGCCCCGCCCTTTAGGTCAGGGATATAAGGCGCAGATTGTTTTATCTGATAAGACCCAGAATAAAATAATTCATGTTAGTCAGGGAAGCCAAACTCCTCAACGGGACGCCAAAGCAGTATCAAGCTTTGGACGAAGCCATGCGCACCGCACAGTTTGTGCGCAACAAATGCCTGCGCCATTGGATGGACAATCGGGGGGTAGGGAAGAAGCATCTGTATGCTTTCTGCAAAGACTTGGCGAAGGAGTTCCCATTTGCGAATAAGCTCAACTCTGCTGCTCGGCAGGCGAGTGCGGAGCGAGCATGGCTATCGATTTCCAACTTCTACAGACGGTGCAAGCAGGGCGAAAAGAAGAAAGGCTATCCCCAGTTCAAGAAGCATTGCCGGTCTGTGGAATACAAGCAATCGGGCTGGAAGTTATCTGATGATGGCCTGTCTATCACCTTCACGGACGGGTTTGGAGCAGGGACCTTTGCGCTGTACTGCAATGGAGAAGCAAGACAGGATATCCTGAGCTCCAAAATCAACCGTGTGCGGGTGATCCGAAGAGCAGATGGGTACTATGCCCAGTTCTGTCTGGATGTAGACCGCAAGGAGCAAGGACAATACACAGGCAATGTTATCGGTATTGATCTTGGGCTCAAGCATTTCTACACCGACCACAACGGCAATACCGTGAATTGCCCGAAGTTTTTGCGCCGCAGCGAGAAGCGGCTAAAAAGGCATCAACGCAAGTTGAGCAGGATGTTCGCAAAAGGGAGAAAACCGCAATCAAACAACTACCACAAACAGAAGAACCGAGTAGGTAGGATTGACCTCAAAGTCCAGCGCCAGCGTAGAGACTGGGCGATTAAGCTAGCCCGGTGCGTAGTGATGTCTAACGACATCGTGGTGTATGAGGACTTGCCGGTGAAGAACTTGGTCAAAAATCGTCATCTTGCCAAATCGATCCAAGATGCTAGCTGGTCGCTATTCACTCACTGGCTAGACTACTACGGCAAGGTGTGGGGCAAGGCAATCGTAGCAGTGCCGCCTCAATACACCACGCAGGATTGTAGTGGTTGTGGGCATAGAGTGGTTAAGACTCTGTCTACGCGAACTCATATTTGCCCCAAGTGTCTGCTTGTGCTGGATAGGGATCAGAATGCAGCTCTGAATATCCTGAAGAAGGGGCTAAGCCTTTTGGGGCTCAGCATCTTTAAGTTAAGCGTCTTAGGGTTGAAATGGCAAAACGGTACCTTAGGGCATAAGGGAACCGCTGCCCCCCGCCCCCCTGTGTCCCCCCGTATACGGGGGGATGTAGGGGGGCCTGGGGGTCGGGAACGCTTGGGGAGAGATGCACCGCTGCTGTAGAGGGGCAACCCGATACGGTAAGTGCGCCCGTAGAACCAAGAACAAGAATCCCCTGCCTTTAGGTAGGGGAGTATGTCAAGGACTTCCCATTCCACGGCTGCTGGGAATGACCCTACCCGGGGCAGTCGGATCCCTGGCAGGTTAGGCCTGAGTAGGTTGGGTGTTGCCCGATCTCACGCCAAAGGGTTGGCACTCAAGGGGGGGACGCGGGCAGAAGCTTATTAGAACTGACTTGCAATAACCCAGAAAGCCTGTTATTCTGGCAGCTACGTCTTTATTGAATCTAAGTCTCAACAAGCTGGAAAGCTTGGCGGGGTTGGGCTCGCTGCTCTGGCGAGCCGGTCGGAGCTGTCTTGCGGCTCTCCCCCTCTCAAAAGTCCTGAGGTTTGCGATGTTGGCCAATCAAGGGCGTCTGTCATCACGAGTTGACTCGGAGACACGCTGGGGGCAGGCCAGGCGGATCCTCTCGCCGGTCGGCTTGGCGGTTTTGCTACTGAGTGTCATCCTCTTGCTGCTTTGGATCTCGATTGCCTTGGGATCCGTTCCCATGACTTTTGCGGAGCTGTGGCAGGCCCTGTGGGGGCAAGGGGATCCAGTCCGGCAGACCATTGTCTGGCAGTTGCGGCTGCCGCGGGCACTTTTGGCCCAGTTGCTGGGGGCGGCCTTGGGGATGGCGGGGGCCCTGCTGCAGGGGATGTTGGGCAATGGGCTGGCGGATCCCTACCTGCTGGGCATCTCGGCGGGGGCGGGCCTGGCGGCGGTGGGGCTGCTCACCTGGGGGGAGTGGACGGCTTGGGTGCCCTTGGCGGCTTGGGTGGGCGGGGTGCTGACCACGGTGTTGGTGTATGGCCTGGCGCGCACCCGCTCCGGGCTGGCGGTGGAGCGGCTGATCTTGGCGGGGGTGGCCGTCAGCGCGCTCTTTGGGGCCATTAGCTCCACCTTGTTGTTGATGGCCGATGAGCGGGTGCAGGTGGCCCTGACGTGGTTGATCGGCAGCCTGAGCGGGCGGGGCTGGCCGGAGGTGCGGGTGGCCGGGGTGTACATCCTGGTCGGGCTGGGGCTGGGCTGGGCGCAGGCGCGGGCTTTGAACCTGCTGGGCCTGGGAGAAGAGATGGCGGTGAGCTTGGGGATCCCGTTGGCGCGGACGCGGGTGGCCATCGGCCTGGTGGCAGCTTTGTTGGCGGCGGCAGCCGTCAGCGTGGGGGGGTTGATCGGCTTTGTGGGGTTGGTGGTGCCCCACATGGTGCGCCAGGGGGTGGGATCGGATCACCGCTGGCTGTTGCCCCTTTCGGCCCTCGGGGGGGCAGCTCTGTTGAGCGGCGCCGATCTCCTCACCCGGCTGGGGGCTGTGGAGCTGCCGGTGGGGATCGTCACGGCGTTGATGGGGGCGCCGTTTTTCGGCTGGCTGCTGCGGCAGCAGGGGGCAGAGCGATGAGGGAGGGCCGGCCAATTTTGCAGGCCGAGGGGCTGAGCGGGGGCTATGGCTCGCGGCAGGTGATCCATCAGGTGAGCTTCAGCCTGCAGGCGGGGGAATGGCTGAGCATTGTCGGCCCCAATGGCTCCGGCAAATCGACGTTGCTGCGGCTGCTGAGCCGAGTGTTGATCCCGCAGGCGGGGCGTGTGTACCTGAACGGTTGGGATCTGCACACCCAGCTCAGCCCGCAACAGGTGGCCCGGCAGTTGGCCCTTTTGCCCCAGCAGCCGCGGATCCCGGCAGGGCTGACGGTGTGGCAATTGGTGAGCTTGGGGCGTTCTCCTCACCAGCCCTGGTGGGTGTGGCAGTTGCCGCGGGCAGATCGGCAGCGGGTGGAATGGGCGCTGGCGCAGACGGGACTGGGATCCCTGGCCCTGAGGCGGGTGGAGACGCTCTCCGGCGGCGAGCGGCAGCGGGCTTTCCTGGCGCTGGCCCTGGTGCAGGAGCCGCAGGTGCTGCTGTTGGACGAGCCCACCACGTTTTTGGATCTGCGCCACCAACTGGAGCTGCTGGAGCTGTTGCGACGGCTGCAGCAGGAGCAAGGGCTGACGGTGATTACCGTGCTGCACGACCTGAACCTGGCCATTCGCTACAGCCGGCGGGTGGCCCTGCTGGGATCCGGCCAGTTGCAGGCCCTGGGATCCCCGCAGGCGGTCTTGACCCCCAGCAGGGTGCAGGAGGTGTTTGGCCTGGAGGTGGAGTGGATGCCAACGCCGGTGGGGCCGCAGCTTTGCCCCCTGCGCAGCGCAGACCCAGCAAGGCCCCTCTGGCTGGGAGGAAAGGGTGTTGAGGCGAAGGTTTGACTTGGTTTTTTGTGGGTTTTTGGGAGAGTGAAACGTTATGCGAGTAACCGGTTGGGGCTGGAAGGCGGTGAGCTTGGGGCTGGGCCTGGGGCTGAGTTGGGGATCCCTGGCCCAGGCGCAACCCGCGGCTCGGATCCCTGAGACTCCTTTGCTGGCCCAGGCCACCCCTCGGGGAGCCACCACCATCCAGGAGCAGATTCGCGAGCTAGAAGCCCAGATCGAAGCTGCCCGCCGGCGGGGGGATCAGGCGGAGGTGGAGCGGCTGCAAGCGGATCTGCAAGTGCTGCGGCAGGGCACCCCCGTCTTCAACCTGCAGCAGGTTACGGTCACCGGCACCCGCACCGAGCGCACCCTGGCCGACTCCCCGGCCACCATCACCGTCATCGACCGGGAGCGCCTGCGGCAGGAGCTTATCCAGAACATCCAGGATCTGGTGCGCTACGAGCCGGGGGTGAGCGTGCGGCGAAATGTCCGCTATGGCCTGCAGGACTTCAACATCCGCGGCCTCGACGCCAACCGGGTGCTGATCCAGGTGGACGGGATCCGGCAGCCGGAGCGGTTTTCCTTCGGCCCCTTCAACATCGGGCGGGACACCTTTGAGCTGGAGACCCTGAAGACGGTGGAGATCATCCGCGGCCCCGCTTCCACCCTCTACGGCAGCGATGCCTTGGGGGGCGTGGTAACCTACACTACTCTAGACCCGGCGGATCTGCTGGGGGAACGGGACAGCCATGTGGGCCTCTCCAGCCAGTACGACAGCAAAAACCAAGGCTTTGTCAACACCCTCAGCTTGGCGGGCCGGCAGGGGAACTTGGAAGCCCTGCTCATCTACACCCGCCGCGACGCCAGGGAGCCGGATATCAAAGCGGATCCCAGCTTTAAAGATCGACAAACGGTGGATGGGGACAACGTTTTGGCCAAGCTGGTTTACCGCTTCAGCCCCTTGGAAAGCCTCACCCTGACCGGCGAGTACTTCAACAGCCGCACCACCACCACGTTCTCGCGGCGCAACCTGGATCCCGGCATCAGCTTATTTAGGGAAACCATCGACACCGAGCGCAGCCGCCTCAGTTTGGAGTATCGCTACGCCAACCCTGAGAATCCCGCTTTTGAGTTGGCCACCGCCCAGATTTACTACCAGCCCGCCCGCACCCGCGAGCCCAGCGTGGAAGAGCGCACCATCACCGTGCAGGGCCGACCCGTACCTGTGCGGCGAGATACCTTCAACGAGCTGGTCAGCAACATTTTAGGAGCCAGCCTGCAGGCCCAAAGCCGCTTCCAAACCGGGGATCTCTCCCACCGCCTGGTGTATGGCATGGAGATTTCCACCACCCGCAACGAACGACCCCGCAACCGTTTTCAGACCAACCTGCAAACCGGAGCGGTAACCCAAAACATTCCCCCAGACACCTTTCCCACCAAAGATTTTCCCGACTCGGACACCGTCCGTTTTGGGCTGTATGTGCAGGATGAGATCGATTTCGGCGGCGGCAACTTGACGTTGATCCCCGGCATCCGCTACGACACCTACAACCTCACCCCCAGTCCCGATGAAGCTTTCCTCAAAAGTGGGTCAGAAGCGGCCAGCCTCTTTGCCGATGCCGTTTCCCCCAAGCTGGGCCTGGTGTGGAGGATAAACCCCAACCTTACCTTTACGGCCCAGTACAACACCGGCTTTCGGGCCCCCCAATACAACGAGATCAACAGCGGCTTCACCAACTTGGTCAGCCCCTTCTTTCGCTATCGCACCCTCTCCAACCCCGACTTGCGCCCGGAAACCAGCCAGGGTTTTGAAGTGGGTTTGCGAGGGATCTACCCGCAGGCCAGCTTCAGTTTGGCCGCCTACTACAACACCTACAACGACTTTATCGAGGCGTTCCGGCGGGTGGGATCTGAGCCCTCGCCCCCCGGCCCCCCCGGCAGCCCGCCGCCCCCGCCGGTCATCCTCTTCCAGAGCCAAAACGTCAGCCGCGCCCGCATCTACGGCGTGGAAGCGACAGGGCAATATTTCTTCAGCCCCGACCTAACCGGCTGGAGCCTAAACGGCAGCTTTGCCTGGGCGGTGGGGGACAATCTTACAGAAAACAAGCCCCTGCTTTCGATTGAGCCGCTGACGGCGGTGCTGGGGCTGCACTACGACGATCCCAGCCAGGTGTGGGGGGCGAGGCTGGTGGCCACGCTGGTGGCGGATCCGCGGGATCCGCAGCGGGAGGTGGTGCAAACCAACCCCAACGCTCCCCCGCAGATTCCCTTTGTGCCCAGCGGCTATACGGTGGTGGATCTGCTGGGCTACTACAACCTGGACGACAACTGGCAGCTCAATTTCGGGGTGTTCAACCTCTTCGACGAGAAGTATTTTCTCTACTCCGAGACCCGCACCCTCTTTGTCGGCCCTGAGGTGGAGCGGCGGGCTCAGCCGGGGCGCCATGTGGCCCTCAGCTTCTCCAGCCGCTTCTAGGACTCCCCGCCAGCCGTGCCCATCGAGATAGCCCCGAGCCATGCTCGCCGAACCCCCCACTCACACCAACCGGGGATCCGCTTCTTCGGGGAGGGGATCCCACCCTCGGCTTTTGTGGCGCCTGCAGATGGGGTATTGGCAGCAGGCAGGCATGGCCTACGGGGTGGGTCTGGCCTGGCTGGAGCTGGGGCTGTGGGCAATGGGGCGGCGCCAAAGATCTGGAGGACTGCGTTGGATCGGCTGGGGGGAGAAGCTACTTAGGGAGGCGCTGCTGGCGGGCTATTGCTCCCTTGCCCTCTCAGTTGCCTGCGCCTCGCTGGAGGATCTCCCTGAGTTGCCTGGGCAAAGTCGGGAGCCCCGCCCGCTGCGCTGGGAGACTTTGCTCTCGCTGCTTCTGCATCTGCTGGGGCTGCTGGGATGGGTTGGGTGGGGATTTCGACCTCTGCTGGAGCCCGAAGTGCGGATCCCGGTCACGCTGTGGCTGGAGGATCCGCTGCCGCCGCAGCTTGCGGCAGAGGCAGATTCGGCCTTGCCCAAGCCGGCAGGGGAGCCGAGCGACCCGGCCCCGGAATCACCTCCCGCGGATAACCCACCCCCACCGGCTCCTGCGCCTCAGGAGAGAGTAGAGACCACGGCCGTTCCCAAGTCTGAGCTGGCTTTGCAAACGCCGCCCCCCACCCCTACGCCTGTTCCCACAGCAAAGCCGGAGCCGACCCCTCCACCCACGCCGATGGCCGCACCAACCCCTCCTCCGCCCTCCCCAACACCGACGGTCACCCCCTCACCACAGCAGCCCCCTCCAACTCCGGTGGCTACCCCCACGGCTGCACCTGTGGCCGACAGGCCGCCCCCCGTGGCTGCTACGAGCGCTCCCATTCCCCGCTTCACCCCCCTCATCCAAGGGATCCGTTCGGGTGGCGGGGGCACTGCTTCCCCCGGCGGGAGCGAGGGATCTGGATCCAGCGCTCCTGGGACGGGTGGCCTCGGTGGATCCCAAGCGCAGGGTTCTGCGCCGACAGCGGCAGAAGGGGCCGGGGAGGCATCCTCCCCCACCTCCTCGCCCGCAGCAGTGGCTGCCAGGCCGGACATCCTGGCCCGCCCCATCCCGGGGCGCAACCCGCCGCCGCAGTACCCTCCCCAAGCCCGCCGCCTCAACCAGCAGGGGCAAGTGCTGTTGCGGGTCAAGGTGGATGCCCAAGGGCAGGTGCAGCAGGTGGAAATTGTCTCTTCCAGCGGCTTCCCGGCCCTGGACAGGGCCGCACAAGAGGCGGTGCAACGCTGGCAATTTAGCCCCGCCTTGAGGAACAACACCCCGATTGAGTCGTGGGTAACGGTGCCGATTCAGTTCACCCTCAATTGACTGTTTTGGAACTGTTTTGGAGATCGTCCATGCCGTCTTGTCTTTCTCGCCGTCAACTCCTTGTCTTGGGCCTGGCCAGCCTGGGGGTTTGGGGAATGGGTCGCTTGGCCCGCGCCCAAAGCCAGATCCCGCCAGCTCCGGTTCGGCGAGTGGCCAGCCTCACCACCTTGACAGCCGATATTCTCTATCGCCTGGCTCCGGACAAGCTGGTGGGGATCCCGTCCGGGCGCTTGTTGGAGGCGGATCCCCGCTTTCAGGGCATAACTCGGCTGGGGCTGGGCAACCAACCTAACCTGGAGCAAATCGTGGCCCTGCAACCGGACTGGGTGGTGGGGGCCAGTGGCTTTCACACGGCTTTGGCAGAACGATTGCAGGCATTGGGGATCCCCACCTATCTCACGCAGGTGGACAGTTGGGCTGCCCTGGAAGCAACCATCGCCACTCTGGCTGCTGCCTTGGGGGCGGATCCGGATCCCTTGCTGCGGGAGTACGGATCGCTTTTGCCCCAGGAGCTGCCCCCAGTTCGCCCCAAAACCCTGCTTTTGGTGGGCACCCAGCCGATTCTCTCTCCCAACCGGCAAAGCTGGGCCGGGGATCTGCTGGAGCGCTTTGGCGCCGATAACCTGACGGCTGCCCTGCAAAGCCAAGGGCAATTTCGCGGCTATGTCACCCTTGCGGCAGAGCGCATCCTGGAAGCCAACCCCGAGGTTTTGTTGGTGGTCAACCCGGAGGCGGCGGATCCCTTGGCCTTTTTCCGTTCCCGCCCCTTTTGGAATCAACTGCAAGCTGTTCAAACCCAGAGGGTCTATGGATTTGACTACTACGGCTTGGTCAACCCCGGCACCCTGGAGAAGATTAGAGCGGCCTGCGAGCAGTTGGCCCGGATTTTTTCGGAGGGCTGACCCAAGGGAACGCGGGAGATAGCCTTCCTGTTTGAAATATCTTGAAATATCTTTCTAGTCCAAGCTGTAGCGGGTGAGGCGCTGCACCTGGTCGGGGGTGAGGCCCAGCTCTTGGGCAATCTGGGCGGCCACCCGATCCGGATCCAGCTCCGGAAATTCAAATTCCAGCTTGCGCAAATGGGGATTGGTGGTCGTCACCTCCACCTTGGTGTAGCCGCGGCGGCGGCGGATCTCCGCTTGGATGGAGAGAATATCCAGAGCCAAGGTGGCTTGTTGCTGGCTGCGAATCGCCAAAGGTTGCTCTAGCCGGCGAGGACGGCTCAGCGCTTGGCCCGTCACCCACTCTCCCCCCGCCACAAAAAGAAGCCCTGCCAAGGGCAGCACCAGCCAAAAATCAAACCCCAGATCTTGCCACCGATGGATTTTGGGCCACCCCACCGTTGTTCTCTCCCTTGCAGAGGGCTATTTCCGTGATCCATCCTAGCCTGGGCAGTGGGAACTGGCCGTCTTGGTCAACGGCGCACAGGACGATGCGAATTTTGCTGGTGGAGGACGACCCGGAACAGTTGGAGCCTTTACAGGCTGCCCTGTCCAAGTGCGGCCACGTGGTTGACTGTGCCAAGGAAGGGGAGATGGCTGCCTGGCTGATGGAGGAGAAAGCCTATGATCTCCTGATTTTGGATTGGATGCTGCCGGGGATCAGCGGGATCCAACTCTGTCAGCAGTACCGCCGCTCGGGGGGATGCGCACCGGTGCTGATGTTAACCGCCAAGGATGCCACGTCGGACATCGTACAGGGGTTGGATGCGGGGGCAGACGACTACCTGGTCAAGCCGGTGGATCTGATAGAGCTGCTGGCGCGGGTGCGGGCGTTGGGGCGCCGTTCCCCCCAATGGCAAGGCGACAGCCTCAGCCTCGGATCCCTGCAGTTGCACCTGGCCAGCCTCACCCTGGAGCGGCAGGGGCGGCAAGTGCAGCTTTCGGGCAAAGAGTTTCAGTTGATGGAGTACCTGATGCGCCACCCCCACCAGGTGCTCAGTCGGGGCCAGATCGAGCAGGCGGTGTGGGAGTGGGGCTGTGAGCCGGAAAGCAATGCCGTGGCGGCGCTGGTGCGGCGGTTGCGGTTACGGTTAAAGGAGGTGGAGGCCCAGGATTGGCTGGAGTCGGTGTACGGCCAGGGGTACCGGCTGCGCATCCCCTCCCCGGAAGCAGACCCATAGAAGCAGTTCCCTAGAGGTGGCATGGAGGCCAAAAGAGCCGGGCCAAAGCATTCTCTCCCGCGGCTGGGCTGGGACTGGGTTTCTCTGAGGCCAACTTTTCAGCAGCACCTGAGCCAGAAGGCCGCGACAAAAGAGGCGGAATTGTTTCAGCACAGCCGCCGTCGCTTGGCCCGCAGCTTTGCCGGGGTCATGGGGGGGATCCTGCTGGTGTTTGCCGCCGTCTTCTACCGCTTGGAAGTGGAGAACCAGTTGCAGGCTTTTGACGAGGAGCTGCAGGTTCAGGCCAGGATCATGGCGGCAGCCATTAAGTACGAGCTGCGCCAGGGGCAGTGGCGGCTGGTCTTGAACGAGGTGCCTTTTCTGGGCGGCAAAACCCAGCCCCTTGAGCATCACCTGGCCTATGTGCGCTGGTTCGATGCCGCCAATCCCGGTGGGGCAGAGCCGCTGGGATCCCTGCGCCAATACACGGGATCCCCTCCCCCTCTGAAGTGGTTTGCCTTAGATAGCCCTCCCCACCACCTGTCTTTGGGGTTTGAGACGGTAGCGGCGGAAGAGGGCAGGCTGCTGCGCCAGCTCACCCTACCGGTGCAACAGGGGGATCAGATCCTGGGCTACTTGCAACTGGCGGTGCCGCTGGAGCCGCTGCAACTGAGCTTGGGCCGTCTGCGCTGGGGGTTGGGGATCGGGATCCCGCTGACGCTGGGGTTGATCGGCGGAGCAGGCTGGGTTTTTGGGGGGGTGGCCATGCAGCCGATTCGCCGCTCCTACGAGCAGTTGCAGCGCTTTACCGCCGATGCTTCCCACGAGTTGCGCGCCCCCCTGGCCGCCCTGATGAGCAATGCCCAGATGGCTCTGCTTGCCCCGGAAGAAGCGCAGCCCCGCCTAGAAAAGGTGGTGAGCAGCGCCCGCCGCCTCAGTGAGTTAATCGATACGCTGCTGCAGTTGGCCCGCCAGCAGGGATCCCTGCCTTTGGAGGATCTGCCCCTGGTGGACTTGCGGGAGCTGGTGCAGGAGCTGGGCGAACAATACCGGCCCCAAGCGGAGTCCCTGGGGCTGCGCTGGCAATGCGACCTGCCGGGGCCTGCCGGGAAATGGCTGGTGCGGGGGGAGGCGGCCCTGCTGCGGCAGGCGGTGGAAAACCTGCTGCGCAATGCCCTGCAGTACACCCCCGCCGGCGGCACGGTGCAGGTGAGCCTGGAAAGCCGGCCTCCCTGGGTTAGCATCCACGTGAAGGATACAGGCATCGGCATCCCTCCTGAGCACCTGCCCCACTTGTGCGAGCGGTTTTACCGGGTGGACACGGCCCGCGCCCGCCATACGGGGGGATTTGGGCTGGGCCTGGCCTTGGCCCACCAGATCGTTACCGCCCATCGGGGATCCTTGCGGGTGGCCAGCCGGGTGGGGGAGGGGTCGGTGTTTACGGTGGAGCTGCCCTTGTCATCTTCACGTCATTTTCTTTCGCCATTCTCAAGATAAGCCGCAAGGGAAAGCCCCCAGAACTCCGCCCAAAGAGCGCGAACGGGCCAACCCCAAACCGGCTTGTCCTGTCGATTGGAGTTTGTAACCATGACGATGCGTGCTTCCTTCACCCGTACCCTCGGCTGTTCCCTACCGATTTTGGTGCTCCTCACTCCCCTGGTGCTGGGATCCCCGGCGCAAGCCCAGCGGGGCCGGCCCTCGGCTCCTGGAACTGCAGCCCCCGTGCCAATGCAGCCGAGTTGGCAGAGCCCGCGGGAGCTGGAGCGAGTCAACCACGACCTGGCCAAAGCGCAGCGGGACCTGGCGGAAGCCAGCTTCTTCGCCCAGCGGGGATCCTCTCCGGAAGCGGCCCGTCTTCTGGAGCTGAGCCGCCAGAGCTTTGCCGAGGCCCAGAAGGCTCTGCAAGGGGGGAATGTCTTTGCCGCCCGCGAGCAGGCCAAGGCGGCGGAAAACCTGGCCAAAGCCGCCAAAGCTCTGTACGAAGCGGAGCTAGGCTTTGGGGGCCCTCCTGGCCGTTCCTTCTTCGAAGCCCCCCTCCGCGCCCAAGAGTCCCTCAGCCGGTTGCAAGCGGAGATGACCTTCGCCAACATCACCTCCGGCCCTGTAGCCGAGCTGCAGCAGCAAGCCCAACAGTTGTTGGGCAGGGTCAATGCCGATCCCGCTAGCTACACCTTCGCCGACTACAGCCGCAGCAAAGCCGCCTTCCACTCGGCCCGCGCCGCCTTGCACCTGTTGGCGGCTGAGCGCCTGAGCGGTCTGGGATCCCTGAGCAGCTTCTGAGTGGGTCTGCTGACCCCGAGGCAGTTGCGTTAGAGTAAAAGCCCCCGCCGCGGGGGCTGTTCTTCTGCCCAGAAATCCAGAGCCAAGAGCGCACGGCTGTCGAGTGTACCTGCGTTTTCTGCACCTGTGGCACTTTCGCAACTACCGGGATCAAAAGATCTCCTTCGAGGCGCCCAAGACCATCCTGGTGGGGGAGAACGCCCAGGGCAAGACCAACCTCTTGGAGGCGGTGGAGCTCTTGGCCACCCTGCGCTCGCGGCGGGCCGGTCGGGATCGGGAGTTGGTGCAGCAGGGGGCAGAGAAGGCCCGGATCGCCGCCACGGTGGAGCGGCTGGGGGTGGCCCACGAGCTGGCGATGGAGCTGCGCAGCCAAGGGGGGCGATCCCTAAGGGTTAACGGCCAGGGGCTACGGCGACAATCGGACTTTTTGGGGCAGGTGAGTGCCGTGGTGTTCTCCAGCCTGGATCTGGAGCTGGTGCGGGGAGCTCCAGAAGCGCGGCGCACCTGGCTGGACGGGGTGTTGCTTCAACTGGAGCCGGCTTACCTGGGCCTGGTGGAGCAGTATCGTCAGATCCTCAAGCAGCGCAATGCCCTCTTGAAGCAGGATCCCTTGGCTGCGGGCGACAAAGTACCTCAGATGGCCTTTTGGGACGCGCAACTGGCCACCCTTGGCAGCCGCATCCTGCGCCGCCGCGCCCGGCTGTTGCAGCGGCTAGAACCCCTGGCCGCCCGCTGGCACCAGGCCATCAGCGGCGGACGGGAGACCCTCAGCCTCACCTACCGCCCGCAGGTGCCCCTGCCGGATCCCCAGGCCGATCCCAAGGTGGTTCAAGCCCAATTTTTGGCCGCGATCCGCGCCAAGGCTGCTGCCGAACAGGCCCTGGGCACCTCTCTGGTTGGCCCCCACCGAGACGAGGTGGAGCTGGGCATCGACGGAGTTGCCGCCCGCGCCTATGGATCCCAGGGGCAGCAGCGCACCTTGGTCTTGGCCCTCAAATTGGCGGAGCTGGAACTGATCGAGCAGGTGAAGGGGGATCCGCCCCTGCTGCTGCTGGACGACGTGCTGGCAGAGCTGGATCTGCACCGCCAAAACCAGCTCTTGGAGGCGATTCAAGAACGGGTGCAGACTTTGGTTACCACCACCCACCTGGGATCCTTCGACGCCGCTTGGCTCCAAGGGGCGCAAATCCTGCAAGTGCACCAGGGGCAGATTGCTCCCTCCCCCGCCTCGCTCCCCTTGGCTTAAAGCAGGCCAATCCCATACCATACTCCCCTCTCCCTCTGGGAGAGGGGCCGGGGGTGAGGGCTCAGGGCCGCCCGCGATCCAGGCTGCGATACTGGATGGCCTCGGCGAGGTGGGTGGGGGCGATGGCCTCGGCACCCTCCAGGTCGGCGATGGTGCGGGCCACCTTGAGGATGCGGTCGCTCCCCCGCGCAGACAGGCCCAGCTTTTGGATGGCGCTCTCCAAGAGTTTGCGACAGGGCTCGGACAGGGCACACCACTGCCGCAGGTGGCGGGGTTGCATCTGGGCGTTGCAGTGGATCCCTGGCTCGTTTTGGAAGCGCTGCCGTTGGCGCTGCCGCGCCTGTTCCACCCGCTGCCGCACCGCTTGGGAAGATTCGCCGCCCTGGAGGCGGACAATTTCTTCTGGCTTGAGGCGGTTGACCCGCACCTGCAAGTCGATGCGATCCAACAGCGGCCCGGAGAGCTTGGACCAGTAGCGCTCCCGCTGCTGCGGCGTACAGGTGCAGGGCTGAACGGGATCTCCATAGAAACCGCAGGGGCAAGGGTTGGTGGAGGCCACCAGGGTGGTTTGGGCGGGAAACTCCAGAGAAACGCGGGCGCGGGAGATGGTGACCTTGCCATCTTCCAAAGGCTGGCGCAGCACCTCCAACACCTCTCGCCGGAATTCCGTCAGTTCGTCCAGGTACAGGACACCGTGGTGAGCAAGGGAGATCTCGCCAGGCTTGGGGTAGGGGCCACCACCCACCAGCGCCACCGCCGAAGCCGAGTGGTGGGGAGCCCGAAAGGGCCGCTGCGTAATCAGGGGAGTCTGGCGCCCCAGGTGGAGATTTTGCCGCAACAGGCCGGCTGCCGAGTAGATGCGGGTAATTTCCAACATCTCTTCCCACTGCAGCCGCGGCAAAATGCCGGGCAGACGACGCGCCAGCATGGTCTTGCCCGCTCCCGGGCTGCCCACCAGCAACAGGTTGTGGCCGCCGGCCGCCGCGATCTCCAGGGCCCGTCGGGCGTGCTCTTGCCCCTTGACATCGGCCAAATCCAGCAGGGGTTCCGTTTCGGTGGGCAGCATCTGCTCCCGCTGGATCCGCACCGGCTCAACTCCCTGGGGGTTTTGCAGCCAGCTCACCACTGCCGCCAAAGAGGGCAGCCCATACACCTGGATCCCTTGCACCAGCGCCCCTTCCGGGCCGTTTTCTCGGGGCACCACCAGGCGGCGGATCCCCATCTCGGCGGCGCTGGCGGCGATGGGCAAAACTCCCGCCACAGGACGCAGGGTGCCATCCAGGGCCAATTCCCCCAGCAGCAGGGTGTTGGCCAGCGCTTCCCGCTCAACTACTCCTGCGGCTGCCAGGATGCCGATGGCAATGGGCAGATCGAAGCTGGGGCCCTCTTTGCGCAGATCGGCGGGGGCCAAGTTGACGATGATCCGCCGCTGGGGCAGGGCAAAGCCGGAGTTCTTGATGGCCGCCCGTACCCGCTCTTTGGCCTCCTGAACGGCTGTATCGGGCAGCCCCACCAGGGTAATCTGGGGCAAGCCACCGCCCACATCCACCTCTACCGTGACCCCCACGGCCTTGAGTCCCACCAGGGCAGCAGCAGTGACCTGAGCAAACACTCCAGTTGCCTCCCCGAGGAAAGTCTTTAGCTTAATCCTGGCAGAAGTTTTGGCCTCTGCCCTGGCCAGGGATCCCTGCGCTCTGGCTGCAGGGGCTTGGGGAGAATGTCACAATCGTTTCAGGCTTTCCCTGCCCCTCAAAAGGGGGCACTCCCCTCAGCCGACAAGGCAATGGAGGGAGGGCCCTCATCGCTAGGAGGCTATCCCAGTGGTCTTTCCTACTTCCGACCCTCCCTTTGACCATTTTTCTGGCCCCGGGGAAGAGCCCATCCCAGCGTGGGATGAGCTGGAAGAGCAGGTACAGCAGTTTGCCCGCTGCTACCGAGGGCAAGTGGCCCAGCTCAGCCCACCAGAGCTGGGAAAGGCGCTGCAAGTCTTGTTGCAGCTAACACAAGCCCTGGCAGCTCACCTTGCAGAGGGCAGGGAAGGGATCCCGGCTACCCCTGTTCAGGCCCCAAGCTGGCGGGATCTGGAACGGGCTATCTCCCTGCAAAGCCACTTGCTCTTTTTCCCCCTGGAGCTGCAGTCCCTGTTGGCTGTCTCTCCCGACGAGCCTGCCGCCGAGTTGCCGCCCGAGCCAGAGGAGCGGCGCTTGGATCTTTTGGCTGCTGCCTGTGCCGATCCAGGGCTGCGCCCCTTTCGCCAGTTTCTGTGTGGCCTCCTCCAGCAGCGAGGTCACCAGCAGGCGGAGCCTCTGGAACGTCTACTCCACCAGCAGCGCCTGGCCGGACGCTTGGCCTGGCGGCAGTTGTGGCAAGTCACCCTTAGCTCCCCCGCTCTCCCCCAACAGCAGTCGACTGAAACCCTTGCCCACCTGCAGAGCCTGCAAACCCACCCCAGCGCTGAGATCCGCTGGGCGGCCTACCAGCGGTTGGGCCAACACCTAGAAGCCCATGCAGAGCTAGGGGGATTTATTCTCAGCGTCCTCATCCGCGACCACCTCTGGGAAGCCCAGTGGCGGGGCTACGATTCTGCCGCCGAGCTTTACCTGGCTCGCCATGGCCTCGGCCAGCCCTTTTGGGAGCAGCTGCTGGACGGGATCCGCGATCGCTTCGACCTGTTCCAGCGCTACTACCGCCTAAAAAGCCGCGCCCTGGGCCGTTCCATCCGTACCTGCGACCTCTATGCGCCCTGGGGGGATCCGGCTCCTCCCCTCACCGCCGCCGAGGCTACCTCCCTGGTCTGGGCGGCCCTGCAAGAGTTCTGCCCCGACTGTGCAGCCCAGGCCAAACCCTGGTTACCGGAAATCCGCTCCAACTTGGAAGCACCCGCCGGCAAGCCAGAGACGCCATCGTTAGGGGGTGAACCCCTTGCCTTGCTGCTGCAAGCCCTTGAAGCCCTCAGCCGGCGGCTCCGGCCTGAGGGGCCTCGGGTTTGGCTGGATCTGGAGGAGCTGCAAGGAACTGTCCAGCCCTCCTGGGAAATTCGGGTGCACACCGCGTTTTTACAGCAGATGCTGCTCGACTACCTGCTGGAGGGGGCGCGGGGCACGCCGGCGCCACCTCGTCTCCGCGATCGGGGAAGCGGGCCGGAGGCCTTGCGCTCCGGCAGCCTTACCTTGGCCCAGGCCCTGTTGATTCACCACCTGGAGGCGCAGTTGCAAGCCGTGTTCTACCAGAGCTTGATTGCGCGGCTGGAGCTGCTCCTCTACCGGTCGGAGATCTCGCAAGGCGACACCGCTCCACTGGCCCCATCCGAGGCTGGCCCTACCTACTGGGTCGGCGAAGAGTGGCTGAAGCTGAGCCAGGAGCTGTGCGGCGATGCGGTGGAGCTGTTGCCGGAAGAGCAGTTCCGCTGGGTGGGGATGCCGGAGCTGTTTCTGCGCCCCTTCAGCGCCCCTCAGGTCAGCCTGGCCAGCCTGGTTGCCCTGGCCTGTTACCGCCAGTATCATCTGTCTCCGCGGACCTTTTTGCCCAGCTACCTGAATTGGCTGGCCAGCCCGCCCGGATCCCTAAGCTGGGCAGAATCGGCCCAGCTGCTCCAGGTGGAGCTAAGCGACCCAGAGGCAGTGTTGCAGGGGTTGGAGGAACTGGAGCATTGGATCGAGGTGCTGGAAGAGCTGCTGGAAGAGGGTCAAAACTAGGGGACTGCGGCCAGCTGACCTTTGGCGTAGCGAGAAGGAGACAGCCGCGCCATCAACTGCCACGGCCGCAAGCGCGGCTCCGTCACTGAGGTGCTGGTCTTGTCAAAATAGCTGGCCCTGGCTACTCAATCACCACATTCTTGGGCGCGCCGTTCACCTCGGGGCGCCCCTGGTTGAAATTGGCCAAAAAGGTATCCGGATCCTTGAGGCTGAAGACCAGCTTTTTGCAGGGTACTTGCAGCCCCAGCGGCCCCAGCAGAGGGATGAAGAGGGTCTTTTCCTGCAGCAGCGGAATGGCAACCACCCCCTGGGTGCTGGTTACCGCGCCCACCAACCCCTGGAAATCGGTGCGCACACCCAGGCCGTAGAACCAGGGCCAGGAGAAGCGCTCCCCTCGTCCCAACTCGCTTAGAGAAAAGGTTTCGTTGAACAAGTTGCCCACCCGCACCATTAACTTGTCCTGCAGCAGATCGACGTATGCCGACTCGCTGCCCACCCCAAACAGAGCCAGCGGCAAACTTGCCAGGGGATTGGAGTCGATGGCCATGTAGTAGCGCATGAGAAATCTCCGAGTCACAAACAGAAAGACCAGGTAAGCCGCGGCTCCCAGCCCGGCTAATTATAAAAAATCTTCCCCGCTGCCGAACGGACAAAAAGGCATTCCATCTGCCCTTAAGCTAAGTGGGTATGATGGGTTGCGTTCTTTCGGCAAGCCACTGGCCAGCGAGGAAAACAGGATGGATTTGCGCGCCTTCATCCGCTTGGTGCCCGATTTTCCCAAACCCGGGATCCTCTTTCGCGACATAACCCCCCTGCTGCGGGATCCAGCAGGCTTTCGGGCGGCAATTGAACAGTTGGCTGCCGGTACTGCCACTATGGGATCCCTGGACTATGTGGTGGGCATTGAGTCGCGGGGGTTTATTCTGGGGGCTGCTTTGGCTCAGCATTTGGGGTTGGGATTTGTCCCGGTTCGCAAACCCGGCAAGTTGCCACCGCCGGTGCTTAGCCAAAGCTATAGTCTAGAGTACGGCCAAGACCAGCTGCAACTCCATGCCCACGCCCTGCGCCCCGGCGACCGGGTGGTGATCGTGGATGATGTCATCGCCACCGGGGGCACTGCTGCCGCCACCGCTCAGTTGGTGGCCCAGAGCGGCGCTGAGGTGGGAGGGTTTGCCTTTCTAATTGAGCTGGCTTTCTTGTCGGGCCGCAAGCTCCTGCCCCCTGAGATCCCCACCCATGTGGTGATGGTGGACGAATCCAACTAGGGGATCCACACCTCACCGCAGGCGCAGCGGCTGGCGGACGGCCACCTCTGTTGCTTTGGCTTTGGGCAGGGGTTGGGTCAAGTGGCTGAGCTGAGCCTGGGCCTGCAGTTGCTCCTCAATCCAGTCGGCCAGCTCCCGCATGTAGAGGGCCACGTGGGGGGCGTAGTCGCGCCGCAGCGGCTCTACCCCTTTTTCGGCCAGGCGGGCCAGGATGACCGGATCGCTGAGCTCTTCCAGGGCGGCAAAGTCTTCTGGCTGGTCAAACCCCAGCTCTGCCATCTTTTCAAACACATATCCCAGCCGTAGGCCCGTAGCCTCGCAGTGGGAAGGATCCCTCGCGACATAGGCAGCGGTGCGGTAGGCCGTTTGGGCAATGGAGCGCCAGGTGCCGCGGTGGATGTGTAGGCTAAGCTGCTGCTGATTCCAGCCCAGGGCTTCTCGCACCAGCAGGCCGCAATTGCAGCGGGTACTATCCCGCCAGCAGTACTCGCGATCCCAAAAGCCCCAGTGCTGGGCCTGCAAGCGATCGGCGGTGCGGCGCAAAAGGGCCGCCAGCTCCGGTGTAGGACGCATCATCAAGGCGGCAGAGGAGATTCCTTCCAGTCTAGGCAGGCGGGCGGCTGGGAACAACCCAGGCTTAATCCTTTTTTGAATTAACTGAATCTGTTGCTTGAACCTGGGTATCTTCAGCAGCCAAAGACCGTTGCCGCTGACGGTGGCGTTGCCAGGCCCCCCAGCTTACTCCCGCCAACAGCAGCGAGGCCCCGCCCAGATAGGTACCCCCTGCCGGCAGGCCGGCCAGGGCCAAGGCCAGGGATCCCCCCCAGAGGGTCATGGCGTAGATCAAGAGTACTGAATGCCGCTGCGACAGGCCGGCTTTGAGCAGGCGATGGTGCAAGTGGCCCTTGTCGGGATGAAAGGGGGACTTGCCTCTAGCCAGCCGCTTGAGGATCACGGCAGACATATCCAAAATCGGCACGGCCAGGATAAAAAACGGCAGGGCCACCGCCAGCGTGGTTACCCCCTTGGCCACCCCAATGACCCCGATCCCGGCCAGGGTAAAGCCCAGAAAGTAGGCTCCCCCATCTCCCATGAAGATCTGGGCCGGGTTGAAGTTGTAGCGCAAAAAGCCCAGGCAGGCCCCGGCCAAGGCTGCCGCCAGCATGGCCGCCGCCGGCCGATCCAGGAGCAGCGTTACCATCAGCATCACGACTGCTGCGATCCCCGACACGCCTGCCGCCAAGCCATCCAGGCCGTCCATGAAGTTGATGGCGTTGGCCATCCCCACCAGCCACAGCAGGGTAACCAGCAGGCTCAGCCATACCGGAAAGGGCCAGATGCCGATCCCCGGTAGGTTAATGAACTCGATGCGCACCCCCACTCCCCAAGCCGCCGCAGCCACTCCAAATTGCATCGCCAGGCGGGAAAAGGGCGACAACTGGAACAGATCGTCGGCCAGGCCGATCAAAAAAAACAAAACGCCGCCAATGGTTACCCCCCAGATCTCGTACTCCTGCTCGGTGCGCAAGCCGGCGAAGGCTCCGGCTCCCCAGAGCAAGAGTAGTGCCACCAGGTTGCCAAAAAAGATAGAGACCCCCCCTAGGCGCACCATCGGCTGCCGGTGGATCTTGCGCTCATCGGGAAAATCCAACTGGCCGCTGCGGATCCCGACCGCCTTCACCACCGGGGTTGCCCAGAGAACCACACAGGCAGCAGCCAAAAAGGCAACCAAGTAAGGCATGGCAAGCCGTAGCGAGGAGGGGGGTTATCCCAAGTGGGGGTAGAGCGGAAAACGGCGGCAGAGCTCGGCCACTCGCCGGCGACAGGCTTCGAGCACACCCGGATCCCCTGGCTGGAACAGGCAGTCAGCGATAATTTCCCCAATTTCCTCAAATTCTGCCGGCCCCAGGCCGCGGGTGGTCAAGGCCGGGGATCCCAGGCGCAGGCCGCTGGCCACAGAGGGCGGCTGCGGGTCAAAGGGGATGGTGTTTTTGTTGGCAGTAATGTGGATCTCTTCCATCAGGCGATCCGCCCGCTTGCCTGTCATCACTGGATCAGCAGCCCCGTTTTTCTCCAGCACTGCCGAGACCGAGCGCAGATCCAGCAACACCAGGTGGTTGTCGGTGCCCCCTGAAACCAGCCGGATGCCCCGCCGCTGCAGCGTTGCCGCCAGCGCCTGGGCATTGGCAATGACCTGGGCTGAGTACTGGGCAAAGCTGGGCTGCAGGGCTTCTCCAAAGGCCACCGCCTTGCCGGCAATGACATGCTCCAAAGGCCCCCCTTGGCTGCCGGGGAACACCGCCTTGTCCAGCTTTTTGCCCAATTCCGGGTCGCGGGTGAGGATCAGCCCGCCGCGTGGCCCCCGCAGCGTCTTGTGGGTGGTGGTGGTGACCACATCGCAGATAGGTACCGGGTTGGGGTGGTGGCCGGTGGCCACCAGGCCGGCAATGTGGGCGATATCGGCCATTAGATAGGCCCCCACCTCGTCGGCAATGGCGCGGAAAGCGGCAAAGTCAATGATCCTCGGATAGGCCGAGTAGCCGCAGATAATGAGCTTAGGCCGGTGCTGCCGGGCCAGATCCCGCACCTGGTCGAAGTCAATCCGCTCCGTCTGGGGATCCACACCATAGTGCACCACGCGGAACCACTTGCCGGAGACGTTCACTGGCGAGCCGTGGGTGAGGTGGCCGCCGTGGGCCAGATCCATGCCCATGATCGTGTCTCCCGGCTGCAGCAGGGCCAGGAAAACGGCAAAATTGGCCTGGGCGCCGGAGTGGGGCTGCACGTTGGCGTGGGCCGCTCCAAAGAGTTGCTTGGCGCGGTCGATGGCCAGTTGTTCGATCTCGTCGATAAACTCGCAGCCGCCGTAGTAGCGCTTGCCGGGCAGCCCCTCTGCATACTTGTTGGTCAGCACCGAGCCCTGGGCGGCCAGGACAGCCGGCGAGGTGAAGTTCTCGCTGGCAATCATCTCCAGGTGATCCCGCTGCCGGTTGAGCTCCTGCTGAATCAGGCGGTAAACGAGGGGATCCGTTTCCGCCAAAATGGCCAGGTTGTCCCGGGGAGTGGTCAAGCTTTGCGGAGCGGCTACCATGGTGACGCCAAGAGCGAACGTTGCAAAGAAAAAGATCCAGAATTGCCCCGCTGTCGCGACAGCGTTGCGGAGCAACATCGTAACACGATTGGGGCCGGGCTGGGGGATCCCGCAGCGGCCAAACCCAGAGCCAAAGGCCGCTTTGTAAAGAATATTTTTAGGCCCCAGGTCTGGTCACCAGCCGGGGTAAAGTGAGGAGCAGGTTCACAGCACTGGGTTTTAGGGAGTTGGCTATGACCGACGCGCAAGTTTTCACCATCCTGGCCATTGCCCTGGTGCCGGCCGTGATGGCCGCGCTCCTGGGATCCGCCTTGGCCCGCAGCTAGTTTCCATCTGGAATAAGGTTGCTCTGGATCCCTGGGCCTGTCCTACAGAGCAGGCCCTTTTGAGTTGAGGCGCAGAGGCCGCGCCTGGGGCTCTTTGCCATTGGCTAAAGTTGGATTAGAGAGACTACCGGCAGCCGACCCAGAAGCAACTTGAGCCAGGTGGATCTACAGCGGCTTCAGCGCGCCCTTTCTCTAGAGGCGGAGTTGGGATTTACCGACCTGCGGGGGCGAGAGCAGACCTTCTCCCAGTTTTTGCAGAGCGTGTTTGGCCAGGATCCCCCTGCGGGTTGGACGCTGGATGGAGAGGAGCGACGGCGGTGGAAAGAACTGGGATCCCGCTATCGCCTCTACCCCCAGTTGGAGCTGGCGGAGCGGCAGCACCTGGTGGCGGAAACCCGCCGCTGGCTGGATCGGCTGCGTCGTCAGCAAGAGCAAGCCCAATCTGGCCCACCCAGCCCTGCTTTGCCCCCGCCCAAGGGCCTCAGCTTGGAGCAGCCGCTGCAATTTCTCAAGGGCATTGGCCCCAAGTCGGCGGAGAAGCTGGCACAACTGGGCCTGCACACTGTGCGCGATGCCCTCTACTACTTCCCACGGGATCACCTGGACTATTCCCGCCGGGTGCTCATCCGCCAGGCCAAGGTGGGGGAGACCGTTACCCTGGTGGGGACGGTGAAAAGCTGCAGTTGCTTTACCAGCCCCAAAAACCCCTTGCTGACCATCTTGAACCTCAAGATTGCCGACAAAAGTGGCATAGTCACCCTCAGCCGCTTCTACAGCGGGCGGCAATTTGCCCAGCGCAGTTGGCAGGCGGCCCTGGAGCGGCAGTACCCCAAGGGGGCAGTGGTGGCGGCCAGCGGCCTGGTGAAAAAGGGCCGCTTGGGCCTGACGCTGGACAACCCGCAACTGGAGGTGCTGGGGGGAGAGGGCGAGGATCCGGAGAGATTGGGCAAGATTCTACCCGTTTACCCCCTTTCAGAAGGGATCCCCGCCGATCTGGTGCGCAAGGCCGTCCAGCTCGCCCTGCCGGCAGCTGCCTTGGTGGAGGATCCCTTGCCGGAGCCCCTGAAGCGGCAGTTGCAGCTGTTGGACTTGCCCCTTGCCCTGCAGCAGATCCACTTTCCCAAGACGCAAGAGCTGCTGGCCCAGGCCCGGCGGCGGCTGGTGTTCGATGAGTTCTTCTACCTGCAACTTAGCCTCTTGCAGCGGCGGCAGCGCTACCGCGCCCGGGCCCAAGCTGTCCCCCGCTACCAGCCGGCCAGAGGAGAGCTCTTGGACCGCTTCTACCAAATCCTGCCCTTCCAGCTGACCGCTGCCCAGCAGCGGGCCATTGACGAGATCCTGGCGGATCTGCGGGATCCCTTGCCCATGAACCGCCTGCTGCAGGGGGATGTGGGATCCGGCAAAACTGTGGTGGCGGTGGCGGCCTTGCTGGCGGCGATTCAATCCGGCTGGCAGGCGGCCCTCATGGCCCCCACCGAGGTCTTGGCCGAGCAGCACTACCGCAAGCTGGTGGAGTGGCTGAGCCAACTGCAAGTGCCCGTTGAACTCTTGACCGGCTCCACCCCCCCCGCCAAGCGGCGCGAGATCCTGCGGCAGTTGCAGACCGGGGAGCTGCCCCTAGTTGTTGGTACCCATGCCCTCATCCAGCCGGCGGTGCAGTTTCGCAACCTGGGCTTGGTGGTTATCGACGAGCAGCACCGCTTTGGCGTCGAACAGCGGGCTGCCCTGCAACAGAAAGGGGATCACCCCGATGTCCTGACCATGACGGCCACCCCCATCCCCCGCACCCTTACCCTGGCCCTGCACGGGGATCTGGATGTTACCCAAATTGACGAGTTGCCCCCGGGGCGCAAGCCGGTGCATACGGTGGTGGCTCGACCCGGGGATCGCCTGCAGGTGGTGCGGCTGATGGAGCGGGAAATTGCCCAGGGACGGCAGGCCTACGTGGTGCTGCCCCTGATTGAGGAGTCTGAGAAGCTGGATCTCAAGTCCGCCATTGAAGAGCACCAGCGCCTGCAGGAGAAGGTCTTCCCCCAGTTCCGGGTGGGCCTGCTGCACGGGCGCCTAACTAGCAGCGAGAAAGAGGCTGTCATCGAAGCCTTTCGCCGGCGGGAGCTGGATATCCTCGTCTCCACCACAGTGGTGGAAGTAGGGGTGGATGTGCCCAACGCCTCGGTGATGCTGGTGGAGCATGCCGAGCGCTTTGGCCTCTCCCAGCTCCACCAACTGCGGGGGCGGGTGGGGCGGGGATCCGACCAGGCCTACTGCATTCTAATGACGGGATCCCAAAGCGAAGAGGCCCTGCGCCGGCTAAAAGTCCTGGAGCAGTCCCACGATGGCTTTTTCATTGCCGAGATGGACCTGCGCTTCCGCGGCCCTGGGGAGGTGATGGGCACCCGCCAGTCGGGGCTGCCCGACTTTGCCCTGGCCAGCCTCATGGACGACCAAGAGGTGCTGCAGTTGGCCCGCCAGGCGGCCGAGCAGCTCATTGCCCAAGACCCGGAGCTGCAGCAGTGGCCCCGCCTGCGCCGCATACTGGAAGAACGCCAGGCCCGCCTGTTGGGGCCGGCTTTGTTGACGTGACATACTCCCGTCCCTCACCCTAAAGCGCTCCGCGCCGCTGACGCGAACGGGTAGAGGGCGGGCTTCTCGGTGACTCCTGCTACCGCATAGGACGTTTTCCGAGCTTTAAGAACAGGATGCCCCACCGCTCTGGATTTGATTACCCTTGCCGAGTTGTGGTCCCGTGACAGCCTTAGCCCACAGTAGGGGCAATCGTGCCACCTTTCGTGGAGTTTTTTGGGAACCACCTGACCACACCCGGAACACTCTTGACTTGTGCCGTTTGGATTCACTGCAATCGTTAACAGCCCAGCTCTTTCAGCCTTGACCTTAAGGATTTGCAGGAATTGTCCCCACCCGGCATCATAAATAGACTTGGCTAGTCTGGTTCTAGCCAGACCCCCAATAGTAAGCGCCTCATGAGCAATGTGCTTCCCCCTACTTAACAACTCCTTTGCCGTCTTGTAGTGAAAATCTTTGCGCTGGTTGGCTACCTTCTGGTGCGCTTTGGACAACCTCTTTACCGCTTTCTTGTAGCGGTTTGACCCTTTCTTTTTCCGGGATACGGCCCTTTGCAACCGCCTCAGCTTCTTCTCCGTCCGGCGATACAGCCTGTTAAGGGCTCAAGGGGTACAATAGCAGCACTTAGCAAACCAACTTCGGAAGGAGGATGGATTGATCAGTAGTAAAGAAGTCTTC